>CAZFBN010000100.1:0-20213 GCA_964517145.1 uncultured Saprospiraceae bacterium | reverse complement strand
TTCTAAGGAACCCGGAGAAGCTGATGGCTTTAGCCTTCTATATTCTCCAAAGACACTACCAGGATGGCGCCGACAGTAAAATACCTGCTGCGCTCGCCGACCAATTGCAAATCCAATTGACGCTTGCACGTACCGAGTACACCCGCCGCAATGAGCTTGATCGACTAAAAGAGAAACGCATCGAAGAACGCAACCTGTTATTGGGCACTTATTCTGTTCAAAATTCTTACATGGAAGGAACGGTGAAGTATTACGTCACTGCTGTGCGCGATATTTTGCTGGGCATGTACCGTCAGAGCCCCAAAACGCTGGGTGATTGGGGTTATACGGTCAACGCTGCCAATGGCGCGGTACAGGTGATTATTCCGAACAAACCAGATGATTTGATTGCCCTCGCCAAGCTGGTGGTACAAAAACACCAGCAGGATGGTATGGACAGCCCTTTGAACGTATTGGATTGGGATAAGCTGAAAGAGATATTGTCTGAGGTAGAAACGAAAATGCAAGAAGCCCGCAAAGCCAGCCGCGATAAAGAAATGGCTACGCAAGCCTACAAACTGGCGCTCGGCATTGACAAAACGCAAAACTCCAAAGTCACCGGCACGGTAAAGTACCTCGTCACGTCCATTCGCGATTTGCTCCTGGGTATTTTTAGAGGCAGAGAAAGGGAGTTGGGTAAGTGGGGCTTTGAAGTGAAAGATGGAACGGGTAAAAAGGACGCGGAATCCGCTAGCGCCAACGAGAACATGGAGGAAATGTAAACAATAACAAAGTTTTCCGAAGATTATAACACTTCGGAAAACTTTGCTTTTAGAATCATTTTAATTGCCATTCCAAGGGAAAGCTCCACAGTCTACATTCAGTACAGTCAGCACAATACAGTTGCTTACTGCTTCGCATGCCACGCCATTCAAAGTTGAAATCGCTCTTCTGCGGAAATAGGTCGTCACTGTAAATTGTCCTTTCATCGGGTCGAACGTTGCTGCCGTAGCATCGAGAATAGGGGAGAAGCCGTTGTCACAATTGGTTGTACTGCTTTCCCATTGGTATTCGATGTTGCTACCGGTTGCAGGCGCAAGCGCGCTGAATGCTTCAGGGTCTTTGGTGATACATACCGTTTGGCTGCCGCTGATTGTACCGGGGGTTACGCTGTTCACGACCACCATAGCACTGCCGCTCATATTTTGGGTACAATTGGTAGCGGCATTCGTAGCTACAACAGTGTAAACACCTGCCTGAGTTTGATTGCCAAAGGAAATAGCATTGCCCGTACCAGGTACAACAGCGCCGACATTAAAACCATCAAGTTGTAATTGATAGTTTACACCCGTTTCGGAATCGTCCAAGCCAACCGCAACACCCGCGCCACCCATGCAGAAAGTGCCGCCGCCGGTGACGTTGAAAGCGCTTGGTAGAGGATTGATGATAACGGTAACGTTACCTGTCATGTTTTGGGTACAATTGGTAGCGGCATTCGTAGCTACAACAGTGTAAACACCCGCCTGAGTTTGATTGCCAAATGAAATAGCATTGCCCGTACCTGGAACAGCAGCGCCGACATTAGAACCATCAAGTTGCAATTGGTAATTCACGCCCGTTTCGGAATCGTCCAAGCCGACTGCAACACCTGCGCCACCCATGCAGAAAGTGCCGCCGCCGGTGACGTTGAAAGCGCTTGGTAGAGGATTGATGATAACGGTAACGTTACCTGTCATGTTTTGGGTACAATTGGTAGCGGCATTCGTAGCTACAACAGTGTAAACACCCGCCTGAGTTTGATTGCCAAATGAAATAGCATTGCCCGTACCTGGAACAGCAGCGCCGACATTAGAACCATCAAGTTGCAATTGGTAATTCACGCCCGTTTCGGAATCGTCCAAGCCGACTGCAACACCTGCGCCACCCATGCAGAAAGCGCCGCCGCCGGTGACGTTGAAAGCGCTTGGTAATGGATTGACAGTAATAGTAACCACATCGGTCGAGTTGGTACAAGGAGCAACTCCATCCGGATCAGCAATTGTAGCGGTTATAGTGACTGTGTTTCCGATATCACCGGCAGCCGGTGTGTAGGTAAAGGTGCTTGTTCCATCAGAGAGCGTATTGGTAGAAAGTGTTCCCGTACCGTTTGACATCAAGCTGGCAGGTCCATTTGTGACGGTATAATTTAAAGTGGCAACACTTGTACCACAAACATTTACATTCGTTTCGGTGATAACTACCGAAGGAGGATCGGCGCAAATACAGGTCGAAATCGTCACCTCCACACTTGCCACGTCAAAGCAGCCTTGAGCGGTTTCTTTACGAATGTAAAAAGTGCCTGCACCTACGGCATTTGGATCGGGTACTAAATCAGTGGCATTGTCCGTCTGCGCGCCCGATAGGGTCGTGTGGTACGACAAGCTGCCGGTAGTGCTGTTATTATCAACAATAGAGATGTTGGTGAGATTCACCGTAGTTGCCGGACAGGCGTTATTTTGAGTCGGAATAGATGCCAAATCGGGCGGCGTAAGAACATTGATGGTTACATTGCCTGAGGCAGTTCCAGTACAGTTATTATCATCGCTCAATGCAACGATGTTCAACATTCGAGCGCCGGAAGCAAGTCCTGTGGTTGGAATATTGAGTTGATTAGAAAAGACCTCAACCGTTTGGTTCGTACCGGCGTCAATATTGTAGGAGATTTGGAATGGAAGTGTTCCAGCATTAATTGTAAAAGGGATTTCTGCAATTAAACCCGGACATACCTCTATCATGCCAGAAAGCGTAATATCGGGCGCAGGATTAATTTGGATAGTAGCCGTACCAGAAGTGCTTGGCGCACAAGCACCCATCACGCTTGCTGTTTGAATTTGAAATTCACCAGCGGGCAATCCAGTTGCCAGAATGTCGCCATCGCCCATGCGTATGAAAGGTCCGTACGTGCTAGCATCTGACAATCGAATGAGCGTAACGCTTACGTCTCCACCTCCGGTGTTGGTAGCAGTAATGGCGGCAGTACCCATTGCCGGTGCACACACGGTGACACCATCCGACACAGTGATTGTTGGGCAAACAACATCATAACTTAGTGCAGCCAGCGTAGGATTGCCACAGGCGTCGTCCACCGGCACAATGCGCGGTCGAATGTGAATGGTACTGTTGCAGGCGTCGGCAGGGACGGTGTAGGTGGCACAAGTTGGGGTTAACATCGTTACAG
Source organism: uncultured Saprospiraceae bacterium (assembly GCA_964517145.1). GTDB lineage: Bacteria > Bacteroidota > Bacteroidia > Chitinophagales > Saprospiraceae > JADJNW01. The sequence goes on along the minus strand of CAZFBN010000100.1, from coordinate 17,017 downwards.
CCGCGCTCGCCCCTGTATTGGAAGTTCCTAAAGTATTCAAAGTGCTACCCGGAGCAGCAGACAATTGCCAGCTTCCGTTCATATCCATATCTAATTCGATCGAGTTTTCATTGGTACCACTGGCAGTACCTGCATTTACAAAAGAGGCACTATTGACTTGTACGGCATTTTGAATTGTTGCATAACTTGGTAAAGCTGCGCAACCCGCCCCCGTGTTGGCTGTAGTAGGCGCACCGGTCGTAGCAGGAGCATTTGTTGTCGAAGGAGTTCCCCAAGTCACCCCTTGTAAAAAAGTGCTCGAAGCATCAAAAAAAGCCAAATATTCACCACCGTTGGTAAGGTTTGGAATAATACTCGTTGAAGTTAATAACAAATCAATATCGCTATTCCAGGAAGCGCCAGAATTGGTAGAACCAATTACATAAAAACCATCTGCGGGAATTACCGTTCCTGCTGGAATTTGTACGACGAAATCTCCATCTGTAAAATAGTGACAACCAATATCTGTACCTGGCGTACCCGCGATTTCCCAGCCTTCTCCATAGGTAGAGCCTGTTTCAGTTTGGGCATCCACTAAAATTTCATTGATGACTGGAGTGCCGCTAGGCGTACTTCCGGTAACAGAAATTGTTTGCGTCGCGACTACTGTTCCGCTCAAATAGGGATCATCCGTAGCATTTGCAACTCGCACCCATTCGATCACGCCGCCGTTGGGAAGCCCCGTAACGGTGGTTGCATCCAAACTCAAATTGATATCATCGCCAGGGCAAAGACTTCCTGGTGCAGTGGTGCAGGCGTCAAGCGCCAGATTAGCCGGACAAACGGGCGCCTGGCGACAGCTATTATCAATGTCAATGGTAATCGGATTGGTACAACCGGTGCCATCCGTTACAACCACCGTGATTGGACCGGTGAAATGATCTGGAATATTGAAAATGCCGGTGCTGTTAGCCCCTTGCGAGACACCATTGTCAAACAATTCATACGTCACGTTGTAGCCGCCGGAGATGAGCGAACCAATATTTACAGTTCCCGCAGGAAAGTCAGTTGGGCAGGTAACGTCGGTCGTAGATGCCATCATAATTGGAGCGACAATTACTTGTTCCTGTTGAATGGTATAGCAGTCCGAAGGCGTGGTGTTATTCACAACGGCAGTTCCAGAAGTCGAACCGCTTGGCGTCGAAGCAAATTCGGAACTTTTGTCATCGTCCCACACTAAACTCAGGGTTTGAATGCCAATAGCAGCAGGAAACGTGTACGTCATTGTCGTGATGCCGCTCGCGTCGTCCCGATTGTAGGTATCCCAGGGAGTTTGTGTAACGCCGCCATCAAAACTCACAAACGAACCGATCCCCCCTTTTGCATTCATAATGCCGGGAGTGACGGCTTGCCAGTTGTACACTTCCAAAGTAGCCGTAATATTGGTATCAACTAAGTCTGGACATTGCACAAGCGACTCCGAAAAACTGAACTGATAAGCCAAAGCGTCATTGAGTTGACCAGGGTTTGGGTGGTCTGTTTTTTGCCAATCGCCATTGAGGTAAATAAAACTGGAATTGCAGCCTTGCAGTACCGTGTTGTTAATGGCTTTGCCCCCAGCATTAGATGCGTTGGTTAAGTTTTCATAAGCAACGCCCATTTGTGGCATCACGTAACTGATCGAATTGGCACAGCTTCCGCCAGCTTGAAGCGCAAGCGGCAGTTGCGCAGAGGACAGTCCGCTGCCACCCGTGCCTGGCGTTCCTAAGGTATAAGTGCCGGTCTGAACTGCCGTATTGTCCGTTGGTGCAGTAGCGCCGCCGCCCCATTGTACCGCTTGGACAATGGAGCCACTAGGATCGAAAAGTACAATTTGATCGCCGTCGTCATCTGCCTGATTGTCAATGGTAAAGCCTGAAGCAGCCCAGTCCACGTAAGCTGCATTGGCAGGGTCGCACACATCGAATGTAATCGGCATGTTCGGAAAATCGCAAGTAGCGCAAGTCAAGCCAGAACCAGGAACGGGATTGGGGTTTGCACCCACATTTTGACCTTCACTGCAAGCAATTAGGAAGGGTTCGCCCGGATTGATAAAAGTGCTAGGTGGCAGCACCACCACCCATTCGCCATTAGAAATGACGTAGCAACTGACATCAATCGGCGTAGCGCCATCGTTGGTCAATTCTACCATACCATCGTTCGTACCGTCATTATTACCAGCGTCGCCCGATAATTCGCTGAAGCGAACATTTTGAGCCATCGTGCTTCCGGCTATTAAAAGCCAGGAAAGAAAAAGGATACAAAAACGTAAGTAGGTGAAAGAGTAGCAAAACACTTTCATACGATTATGATTTGTGAGGTAAATAATAATCCTACTGCATGAGAAGAATGTGTATGAATTGAATGATGTTAAAGCAAAGATAAATGTTCTGATCCTGGTTAAAAAATTATTTTAAAAAAAATATAAAAACTTAACATTGAGTAGAATAAAAAAAGGCATCCATTCTAACAATAGATGCCTCTTCGTAAATGTGGCTAATACCCCTATTCCGAAAGGATGCTATGACGACGTATCGGAAATTAAATAACGATTTGATTTACAATTATTTAAATTTCCATATTTACGCCTGCTCCTTTCAAATTTGGTACAAGTAGCTTACTCAGGCAAAACAACCATTTTTCCCGTAGCACGGTGCTGCGGAGTTTCCAGCGTGTAAAGCAAAAGTCCTTGTGCTTTCAACGATTTGCGTGTTACATGAATTTGATTGTACCCTTGTGAAAAGTCGCCCTGGTATTGCCAAAGCAACTTACCGGCAAGATCGTAAATGCGCATGGTACCTGTGATGGCTTCTGGCAATTGAAAAGACAAAGTCGTTTCTTGCCGCACAGGATTCGGAACATTTGGATACAATGCAAAAATTGGTGCTTGTTTTGCATCGGTAAATTGCAGCGCCAGAGTCGTGCTACTGCCATCTTGTTGCTGAGCGATTGCAAGCTCACCTAAATTAAATGCCTCTCGAAGCTGCGCCGATTGTCGTGCGCGAAATTGTAAAATAAATAAAATGTCGGTGGGGGAGCTTTGTAAGTCATTGTCCCAAGCGAAGCGAAGGCTGCCGTTGTGGACTTTATTTAAATTGAAATGTTGTTCTTTTGCAATATGATATCGGATACCCACAAAGTTTAGCAATGTTGTATTGTAATTTAATTCAAACAATGCAGCTTCTGTCAAATCATTCAATCGAATGGGCACTTCTACAAAATCGCCCGTTTGAATCGCCTGATCCTGAATGAATACATTGGAAACCGAGGCACTTCTTCCACCTACCGCTTCCCGATCAGCCATGACACTGCCATTCACGTCGCCCACTTTGAGTGCAATAAAATTACCATTGCTAATGGTTTCTACCATGTCCGAAATTTCAATGGACTCTGGGAAAGGCGCCGACCAAGGATTCTGTTGGTCCGGGAAAATGTATTGGGCAGCCACAAAACGCCAACTGGTGTTATTGCTAAACTGTGTGTTAATACCCAGTAGTAATTTCCGCAATTCTACCAAATCAGCCGTTGTAACGGTGTTAGAACGATCTACGTCGGCGGCGATCAAGCGATAGGGCGATTGAATCAATTCTACATGGAGTAAATGCTTTTGCAACGCTACAACATCAGCAATGGTAATGCCTTCCATTACATTTTCATTCAAAGCGGGGATCACACGGTAGCGCTTGTGCATGGTCAAGCTATCAAAATTATAAATGCCTTCCGCATTGGTCATCTGCATGGTGCTGTCGTCATTCACCAGCATCACCGGCACTGCGTTTAAGACATGCTGGTCTTCGGTTTGGATGGTGCCCGCCAAAGAACCTAGAATGGCTGCTGCTGCACCGCATAAATGTTGGTTTTCCTGGACTAAAATGTAGGTTTGGCAAACGCCACGGTTGCGTCCGCCCAAGGTGCCATCGGGTTGTACCGCGTATGGATTGTTTGCGCGATCCCAGGCATATACTTCCACTTGCAATGTGCCCAAGTCTTCGCAGGTAAGCACCAGATTTGTTTTATCAAAAGCAGGCTTTTCGCCAACACGATTGATGGAATACCCTGCGATGCCAGAGCAGTCGCTTACTTGGCTGATAATCAAATCTTTCGCCCAAATGGTCATGGCTGCTTTATCAATAGAGCCATTGCCATCGGCGTCGGTATTGGTAGGGTTTGGCATCAGGGTAACGGTAATGCCATTGACACAAATAGGAGCGGGCGCTTTGCAGTCCACCACTTGAAAAGAAGACTGAATCACCGTTGAATTGCCGCAACCATCGCTGGCGTGGATTTCTACGGTGTGCGTACCCACATTATAAGTTCCGGTAGCAAAATATGCTCCGCCTTTCGCGTATTCAGCAATTTTAATACCATCAATAAAAACCTTGATTTTTATATCATTCGGCGTGCATTCATCCCAAATACTGAATGGAATCTTTACATCGGTATTACAATTGTTATTATAACTGCAAAATGGACTTGGTTGCTCTACCGTCACTACGGGCGCAATTTTGTCCGTGATTTTAATGTGCTGTGTGTATTCCCAATAGCCGGTTGCGCGTACTTTTCGCCAGTAGCCCTTCGGATTTTTGGGGGTACAGCCGCGCTCGTTTGCTTTAGGATTGTTATTATCTTCATCATTGTCACGATCAATAAAGGCATATCCATCCGAACGTCGCAGCACCCAAACGGCTTCATCGCCAGGTGCACCGTCGCAATCCTCGTCGCGCCCGATCACCACTTTATCCGAAATACCATCGTATTCGCACCAATTGATGACTTTATAAGTGCGGAAAATTTTACCACATCCGACCCCAGACGCACCGAAATTATTATCCGTTACACTAATGGCAAGCAAATCGCAAGCAGATTCATTGGTCGTCAACTCCTCCACGGGAGGAACCTGTCCGCAGGAAACTTCTAAATCAGCCGGAAAACGAATATCATAATTGTGAACGCCGTTAATGGTAATCACTTGCTCACAATATTCGTAGCCATAATGCGCCGACACCTGAAAACGCCGGGTAATGGTGCCTGTTTCACAATTAGAAAGCTTGATGGTGGGTTCTAATTCAACCCAAACATTTGCATAACATTTATTTTGCGGCTTTCCAAATAATATTTGTAGCTGATAAATATCATAAGGATTAAAATCGTATGGCAAATCCGTACACCAATAAATCAAGTCAGCGGGTGGTTTGCAACAGCCGGAGAAATCATCGCTGGCGGCATGCGCTTTCGACAGATTAAAAATAAATGTCAACACAAATACAAGAGAAAGGCAGTGTAATTGCTTTATCATATTTTGGGATTTTAAAAAATTGGTTACAAAGGAAATAGCAATACTTGCCTTCAATGGGGGGAGGAAAAGGACAAAGTATGATACAATACTTGCGGAAAGATGTGATTCTTAATTATTGGCGATATTCAGTTACAAAGTTAAGCCGTGCGCAGCAGAAAGTCAAACACTTGATGGAATTTTTTTATAAAGTTTGCACTTATTGAAGTAGCGGTCGTTGGTTAGCAGTCAACGGTTCTTACGCACAATTTTTGCAACACTCAAAACTGCTAACCAACCTCCCATTTAATCTTCGTCAATCGGCACCCGCAGTCCCAGCACAACTCCATTCTTCCATTTGCCTTCGCTGTTGCGCGACCAAGCTACATCTAACCGTAGCAGGCGAAAGATGCCAAAACCCACTTTATCAATGCCGAAGCCAAGTTCAAAATATTCCTTTTGTTCGGGCGTATATAAAAATGCTGCTTTAAAAACCTCTGCGAAACCGAGCTTGCGAATCAGTGGAATTTTATTAAAAATCCAACCGTCGAAATGATGTTGAAAATGCACTTGCATGTAATCACTCGCCGTACTATGTGTGTAATAAGGTAATAATAAAAACGAATTACTATAAGCATCTGGATTGCCAAGAAAAGTCTGATTGCCATTAAAATGTTTAAAATCCATAAATTGTAAAGTGTTGTTGTTCAAAAACGTACCGACTTCAAGGTTGAAATTTAAATGACCAATCACACCTAAGGAAATGTAATCTTCTACAATGCGTACTGAAATGACATCATAATTCACATCACTTCCGAAACTGCGGATGCCTTTGCGATATTGCAACCACAAATCCGGTAAATCAGAGCCAGAAATTAATTTACGATTGGGATACGTGATATACTTTTGCTTGTAACGCAGGCGTACACTGGCATTCAACGTCAGCGCTTCGCTTTGCGCGAAGGCAGGCGCGTCGTTCAGCGGTTCCAAAGGATGATTTGATTGATAACGCTCTTCCGCCTTTTTATTCCAACTGAAATTAGTCGTATTCACCAGCGGGCTGCGCTGTGCGTATTCAATGCCACCCGTGAAAAACATGCCATTGACCAATTCTCTTTGAAAATTCAAACGACCAAACGCTTTGTCATAAATTTTCATGTAATTATCTTTGGAAATGAGCGAGTAAAGCGTATTGGTTGTCTTGCTAATCGGGTTGTTTGCATTAAATTGCACCGCATCAATGCCACCGGATAAAATAAGAAAGGTGCGGGTTTTTTGTTCTAATAGCGCCGTCAAGCCCAGCATACCGCGTACCCGCCGATCAGAAAATCCATAGCTCAACGCGCCTCGCGCTTGCCAGTAGCGGGTCACATCCTCGTCTTTGTCGTGGCGGTAGGTCAAGTTGATGTCGGCATTCCAGCCTTGCACCGGATTAAACTGGATGGTAGTAGCCGGCGAATTAATATTTAAATATTGGCGTTTGTAAGAATTATTATAACTATAACCCAAAAATAGGTCTCCGAGGGTGAATTTATTATTTTTAGCATCCATAGAATCTAAATATGGCTTTGATCGTCTGATTTCCTGTAAGCTGTCTTTCCTTATGTAATCTACTGATTCTTCGATTGTTAGAGGGATTGGACGAATGGTGTCCCAAAATTCCTGCGGCTTTTTATTGGCGCCTTCATATACTTTGAAAACTTCATTTCCAAAGAAATTCTTATCATAGTTGGGCGTCAAATTATAATTTGAGTAAATGCCGGTAAATGTCCCACCTAATTTGAAACCAAAAATGCCTGCTCGAAATGTAATCGTTTGTGAAAAAATGCGCCACGTATCAGGCTCTTTTACAGGTACATACACTTGGCGAATGTATAATGAATCTAAAGCGGGTTGATTGATGGAGCTTTTTAACAACAGTAATTCAGCGCTTTGCACATTCCACAAATCATTTACAATATAAATCGTACCACGATACACCGGGTCTTCGTCGCGGCGCGGAATGATTTCAATTTTATTTATGGTGCGACCGTCCTCATCCAGATACGTTCCAATCATGCGGTATCGATAATAACTCAAGGCATTGGCGGCGATAGGCGAAACGATTTCACGGCTGTAATTTGCTGTATTTTCATATAAATTAAAATCCATATCAGCAGCGCTGTTAAAGCCAAACCCATTATCATTGCCGCTTACCTTGGATGAAATCATTTCTTCCCGATACTGGTCGGGCTGTTGAAAATATAATTTCGACTGCGATTCAGATAAATAAACAATGCCCTGCCGGTTGGAGTCAAGCGTGCCACCCAAATTGCCGAGTTCGCGACCCATAAATTTCTCTGGCGCATCCAAAAACTTGATATTTCCTTTAAGATAAACATCACAATGATACGCCTCCACTAAATCTCGATAATATTTACGTTTTTTAATCGCTTTGCGAATGACCGCATATGCGGGGTCTTCTGCATTGGCGCGCACCACCACTTCACCCAGCTCTACGGCTTGCTCCTGTAATTTTATATTCAATGTAACCAAGGTATTATTTACACGTACTTTTTCTGTTTGTTGGCGATAACCAATGAACTGAAATACCAACTCATATTCACCAGGTTTTATATCCAATTGATATTTGCCATTTACATTGCTGGTTGTTCCCGTAGAGGTGCCTTTGACGGTGACGGTGGCGAAGGGGAGAGGCTCGCCTTGGGCATCTGTAATAGTGCCGCTCACCTGGGCAATGCCGCAATGCCATACTGCTAGAAGGCTGATACAGAGTAGGATATACTTCATATGTATTCAGATTGTTTTGAAAATGGTTTTTGTAAAAATAAAGATATGACCTGAAACTAGCTGTTAAGGTTGGCTTAAACCAACTTAAAAATTCGTTAATAAAGGTATGTGTTCGACTTTTACCAAAAAAACGACGACCAAGAGAATTTATTTATCGGCAATGGCAGCACGCTGGCGATTCAAAAATTTATGTCGCACCACATCCTGCAAAGGGCGATTCTCTATTTTACTTTCCAGCCACGATATGATATCCAAATATAAAAAAGCGCGTTTTTCATAAGGATGATCCTGCAATTTGATTAATTTTTCTTTTAAATTGACAAATTCTTGCTTCATTTCAGAAGCGCGCATGTGCGGCGTGCGCCGGATAAAACGAAAAATTTCCTGATGCACCGCCAATAATTCCTCCATTTTTGATAAAAAACGATAAACCGATTTTACTTGGTATTCAACCAGTTGTGCGTTACCCAATTCAAAATGCGCAATTAAATTTAAAATTCTGGAATAACACTGAATATCTGCGCGATAGTCCGGATTTTTTTGATTGATAATTAAATTTAAATAATCAATTGCTTTTTCATTATTGCCGCTGCCAAAATATAGACATGCAATTCGGTAATAAAATAACATAATACGATGATCGTCCCAATTATACGTATCTTCTTCTATTATATACGTCAACTCAGGTACCAATTTGATGCCTTCACTAAAAGTCCCTTCTAAAAAGTGCTTTTTAAGCGTATGATTAAATTTGAATAAAAAATATAAAGCTTCCACATTTTTATTATTAGCAACTTTGTACTCATTTTCAAAAGAATACAACTCATTTAAAGTTTTCTCAAATTGTTCATAATGTAATAAATTGAAACTAGCATTTAATAAATGATGTAATCCTTTTAAATACAGCGGGACATTCAGCTCCTTGAGTTCAGGCTCTTCGTTGAACAGGTCTACCCATTTGCGGGCATACCGATAACTCATCGGAAAATCTTGCACCATATGATAATACCAAATGTAAGATTGGCAAAAATGGATTTTTCCAAAAAAGTCTAGTTCCTGAAAATTGACATTTGGCACCTTGCTCCTAAAAAATTCGCGGGCATAAAACAAATCCTTCTCATTGCTCACGTACCCCACTTTGAGGTATAAACCATACATTTGCAAAGCAAGATTGGACAATTGATTGGTATCCGCCAAAATTTTATTAATGCGAGTCGCTTCCACCGTCAGTTCATCCGCTCTGCCTTCTATGCTGCGCGTAATGTATTGAGATTCAATGTGTTTTTCAAATTCTATAATTTCCAGCGCCAGTGCATAATATTTGCCGCGCAGCGCTCTGGATTTTGTTTTATCGAGCATATCCAGGCTAGGACGATACAAGCCCTTGTCGTACAACACTTTAGCGTAGTCAATCATTTCTCGGATTTGAATATCCTCCACATGCGTTTTGTTCAGCAGGCGCAAACTGATTAATAATTGTTTGTACAAATGCGCTTTTAAATTGGAAAGCTGGCTTTTTTTTATGGCAGGCAATTTTTTTAAAATCAACTCTTCGTCGTATTCTTTGTATTTATCCAAAAAATCGAATAATTGTAAAAATAAAAGCTCCTCGGAAGCCTGGTTCCGACCTACAAAAAGTCGAAAATGCCGTTTTTCCGCTCTTGTTAAGGATTTGATCAGCTGAATTAAATCGTCTGTTTTTTGCTTAGGCATTGTAGTACAGATTGATTTAAAATATTGATAATCAAATTTTTAAAACAGTGATTTTAGGTTTGTAACTTCGGATAAATAGGTGAATTTGGTTTCTCCTGCCGTTTGCCGAAACATTAAATTTGAAGGGTGTAAACTTAATACTTTATTTGGAATTTCATCAGTTCGAAGTTATTATAAACGATTTGAGTTCATTTACAAACGGCGCTTAGAGGCGCCGTTTTACTTTTTTGCCAGCTAAAAACGATCCTTCCTGCCCGAATTCCTTAAATTTGTGATAAATCTTACAATTTGATTCACACGCCGCAGCATATTTTACAAAAATATTGGGGGTACGATTCGTTTCGACCTTTGCAATCGGAAATTATACAATCGGTGCTGGAGGGCAAAGATACGCTGGCGCTGCTGCCTACGGGTGGCGGCAAATCCATTTGTTTTCAGGTGCCTGCCCTTTGCCAAGAGGGCATTTGCATTGTGATTTCTCCGCTCATCGCTTTGATGAAAGATCAGGTGTATAATCTTCAAAAACGCGATATTCCGGCAGCAGCGATTTACTCCGGGATGCACCCGAAAGAAATAGACCGCATTTTTGACAACGCAGTGTATGGCAGTCTCAAACTGCTCTACCTTTCGCCTGAGCGTTTGGTTACGGGTCTCGCGCGCGAACGCATTGAAAAAATGAATGTCAATTTGCTCGCCGTTGACGAAGCGCATTGCATCTCACAGTGGGGATATGATTTTCGACCGCCTTACCTGGAAATTGCGGAAATAAGAGCGCTGATCCCTAAAGCGCCTGTGCTTGCACTCACTGCTACCGCTACCCGCGAAGTGGTGAACGACATTCAGGATCGCCTGAATTTTAAAGCAAAAAACGTTTTTCAAAAAAGTTTTGCCCGCGATAACCTCGCATATGTGGTGCGCCACGTAGAAGGCAAATTGGAAAAACTGCTCGATATTTTACAAAAAGTGAAGGGATCGGGTGTGGTTTATGTGCGCAACCGACGGAAAACCAAGGAAATAGCTCAATTTTTGTTGCAAAAAGGTATTTCGGCTGATTATTATCACGCAGGTTTGCAACCCGACGAACGTTCGGAAAAGCAAGACAATTGGATTAATGATAAAACACGTATTATAGTGAGTACCAATGCGTTCGGCATGGGTATTGACAAACCCAACGTGCGTGTGGTGGTGCATATGGAACTACCAGACAGCCTCGAAGCGTATTTTCAGGAAGCTGGACGCGCCGGACGTGATAGTAAAAAGGCGTTTGCCGTGTTGTTATACAATCAAACTGATTCTTTAAATCTGGAACGAAATTATGAACAAGCGTTTCCGGAGTTAGACGAAATTCGCCGCGTATATCATGCTTTAGGAAGTTATTACCAATTGGCAATAGGAGCAGGTAAAGGATTGAGTTATGATTTTGATATTATATCCTTTACTAAAAATTTTCAGTTAGAACCCGTCAAAACATTAAGTGCTTTAAAAGCGCTGGAACAAGCAGGCTGGTTGACCTTGAGCGAAGCGGTTTTTACGCCTTCGAGCTTGCAAGTGAAAGTTAGCAAAGAAGAATTATATGATTATCAATTGCGACATCCGAAATTAGATGCAGTGTTAAAAGCCATTTTACGCAATTATCAAGGTGCTTTTTCTAATTATGTAAATATTCGGGAGTCACAATTAGCAGGTTTTTTAAAAATTTCGACGGAGGAACTAAAAAAAGCACTTGAATTATTACAAAAAGATCATGTTATTGAATATTTTCCTCAAACGGATCAGCCACAGCTTATTTTTTTAGAAGACAGAGTGGAGTCAACGGCGCTCACCATTGATTATGATTTGTATCGCTTTCGCAAAACGCGTTATTGGGATCGCATACAGAAAGCCATTGCGTATGCGGAAAACGAAGTATGCCGGAGCCGCCAGTTGTTGCGCTATTTTGGTGAACAAAAAGAGGAGGACTGCGGCATTTGTGATGTGTGCCTGGAGAAAAACAAACCAGATTTAAGCCATGCGGATTACGATGCCATAAAAGCTAAAATTCAGGAGTTAACTTTAAATCATGATTTGCAACTTGAAGCATTGGTGAATAAATTTCCAGTTGGCATGAAAGATAAGGTGGTGCAAACCCTGACTTATTTACTTGATGAAGGTTTTTTGATACAACAGCAAGGTAAAATACGCTGGAAAGCATGAATGACACTCCGATTATCATCTGCACCGTTACGAATGATCTCACCTACGACCAGCGCATGATTCGCATTTGTAGCAGTTTGGCAAAAGCGGGATACCGGGTCAAATTGGTTGGTAGAAAATTAAAAACGTCTAAACCTTTTCAAAATCAATTTTTTACGCATAGTCGATTGTTTTGCTTTTTTATAAAAGGAAAGCTATTTTACCTGGAATTTAATATTCGGTTATTTTTTTATTTATTATTTTTAAAATATGATATTGTTTGTGCAATTGATTTAGATACCATTCTGCCGGGCTTGATAATCAGCCGTTTAAAAAGTAAAAAAATAGTATATGATGCACATGAATATTTTACAGAGACGCCAGAAGTGGTGCGCCGACCAAGGATTCAAAAAATATGGGAAACCCTGGCAGCTTTTGCCATTCCTCGCGTAGATGCTGCTTACACGGTGGGAGCGGGGCTGGCAGAGATTTTTACAAAACGGTATCATAAATCGTTTGCTGTTATTCGAAATGTACCGCTTTTTTATGATAAGATTGCAACTCCTACAAAAAACATTATACTGTATCAAGGTGTATTGAACGAAGGGCGAGGCTTGGAGCAGACCATTTTGGCAATGCAATACATCGAAAACGCTGAACTTTGGTTGGCTGGAGAAGGCGATCTGTCTGCTGTTTTACGTCAGCAAGTGGTTGATTTACAGTTAGAAAATAAAGTAAAATTTTTGGGATATTTATTGCCCGAAGAATTGCGCATTGTAACCTTGCAAGCAAAAATTGGATTAAACTTGTTAGAAAACCGCGGACTGAGTTATTATTATTCTTTAGCGAATAAGACCTTTGATTATATTCAGGCAGCGGTGCCTTCCATTCAAATGAATTTTCCGGAGTATCAAAAAATAAATCAACATGTAGAAGTTTTTCTATTAATCAATGATTTAAACATACATTCTATTGTGACCGCCATCCAGACGTTGTTGCAAGAGGAATCCTTGTATTATTCGTTCAAGCAGCATTGCTATTTGGCTAAACAAATTTATATTTGGGAAAATGAAGAAAAAGTGCTTGTGAATTTTTATAAAAAATTGTGCCCCCCTGACAAATCTCACCAGAAAGAGTAAATAAAAGTCTTTGTAAATCAAGGATTTTTCACGCAAAATTGTCGTATCAAAACAAATCAATCAGCAACAATTCGCTGACTTATTCCTAATTCCTCAAAACAAACAAGGTGATGAAAAAGGTCAATTATTTTTATTTCTTGATCCGGTTTATGATAGCCGGCGTGTTTATCTTGAGTTGTAATCGCGAACCATCCACTACTAATGCTGAATCTGCCGCCGCGGCTCCCAAGGCTGTTGCAGTAAAAACGCCCGTGGAAACAGGGCAGGAACTCTACCAATCTTATTGCGTACTTTGCCATGGTGAAAATGGTTCGGGCACAGGAAACATGGCGGACATGCTGAAAACGCCACCTGCCGACCTGACCACTATTAAATCCAGACGTAATGGCGTGTTTCCCGATGATGAAATTTATAAAATTATTGATGGTCGGGAAAAAGTAGCCAGCCACATGAGTGGGGAAATGCCGGTGTGGGGAAAGACTTTGATGAATGCTGAAAAACTGAGCAGTGAAAAAGAAATGCAGGACGAAATTAAAGCATTAGTGGAATACCTGAAAACCATCCAAAAATAAGGAATGGAGGGTTCAGGTTGCTGATTTTCAACGTTAAACAAGTAAAAGCCGTCTCCTGAAAGAGGCGGCTTCGCATTTTCTGATTTATATTTAGAAATGTATAACTTTTTTTAATATCAACTTCTACAAATGCCATTCATTTTATTAAAAATAAGTACAATATAAGAGGCGATTAATTTTTAATCCTAATTTTATATAATAATGATGATTAAAATCGTTATATTGCGTAGCTTTGACGCAATATATGAATGCTTATTTTAAAATCAAATAGGGCATACATTTTATTCAACTCAAAACAGCAATCAATGTGAAGTCTTTAAGATCATCGCATTCTTTCAGCGTGCTCGAACAATTTCATCCGGGGTTATCCTTGGACTGCGTTATTTTTGGTTTTCACGATACTCAGTTGAAAGTTTTATTGCTAAAAATGAAATACACCGAAGGCTGGGCGCTGCCAGGCGGCTTTGTTTTAAAAGATGAAAGCTTGGAAAATGCGGCGTATAGGGCACTGAAGGACAGAACTGGATTGGATAATATATTTCTTAATCAATTTTATGTGTTTGGGGAGCCGGCCCGGGCAGATGCTAATTACAATGAGCAATTACTCGATAATATTTCTTTGGATCCTGCGCTTAAAGCATTTTTCAAACAACGATTTATTACAGTTGGTTATTATGCCTTGGTCGATTTTTCTCACACGGTGCCACGTCCAGATGATATTTCGGAGGAATGCCGCTGGTGGAATTTATTGGAAATGCCGCCACTTATTATAGACCATGATAAAATACTGAATAAAGCACTCGAAACTTTACGTTTGCAATTGAGATACCAGCCCATTGGTTATAATTTGTTGCCAGAAAAATTCACAATGCCAGAATTACAAAAATTATACGAAACTATTTTGGGGAAAACCTTGGATCGGCGCAATTTTCAGCGTAAAATCTTGAGCTACGGCATTTTGAAAAAACTAAATGAAACGCGCAAAGGCGGCGCTCATAAGGCACCTTACCTTTATAGTTTTGATCTGGAAAACTATCAAAAAGCGCTGGAACAGGGTTTACAAGGAGAGTGGTAAATGCAAAATTTTGTAAATTTTACTTCTTTATGGCGTCCATCAACAGCTGAAGTTTATATAAATCAAACCATTGTAAATTTACTTTTTCTGTATGTAATTTCTTTATGATAATAGGTTGTAATATTTTTAAAATATAAGATGTTATCATCGAGAGTTTAAATTTTTTCAAAATTTTATACGTATTTAATAATTTAGTTTCCAATTGAGGGTATGCTGTTGCCAAAAATGCCAGGTTTTCAACTCCTTGTCGGGTTTTGCGCAAAAAAGTGTCGGTGTCTTCTAAGCCTATGTGTTCTAATGGATTATCAATATGAATAATTTTTATCTTTCTTTTTTGTAATTCTAATCCAAACAAAGTGTCTTCGTGCCCATATTGCTTAAGCCGCTCATCAAATCGAATCGTATTAAATATTGCTTTAGGGATCAAGAAGTTATTTGTCATAAAAGCATGATATGGATTTCGCTGTCGAATCTCCGCTGGAATTTGCTCGCGCTGAGTGCCGTAATGCCAATGAAAATAGAGCTCCGGGAAATCGGGTGGGGTAGGGGCATAACTCCTGCCGCCATAAAGCAGGGTATCTGGATGTAAATGTTCGATGTAATGTTTTATATAATTTGGCGACACCACTTTAGAATCACAATCCATGAACAGTAAATAAGGATATTTTGCGGATTTTGCCAACACGTTGCGGATGCGCGCGCGCCCTAGATTTTCTGGCAATTCTTGATAGGTAATATTTAGAAGGTTGAAAGGTTGAAGGGTTGAAGGGTTGAGGAGTTGGCGGTTTATATTTTTGAAATTTTCCTGAGAGCCATCGTCGTAGCAACGGATTTCAAATGGAATGCCAGCTTCTAACAATTGTTGATGCAAATCCTTGACCAACAATTGAATATCAAAATTATAGACCGGAATCAATACTGAAATCATATTCTTGCGACAATAGTTTTAATCATAAAAATGCGAGAGGATTCCCAATTTTAGCAAAATATTTAAAGAAAATCGAAAATAGTTCTTTCAATTAAAACTGAAAGTTCCGAAAGTTTGTTGTTGTTTCATAACATCCAACTGAGAATAGTATCTTTGCCACAAAATTCAGGATATGCAGACGATTCGTTCGATAGAAATATTGTTAAAAGATCAACATTTACGCAGCGATTTGCGTGCCATTGCTCAAAAAGTATTTGACAATCAGCGTATTACAGAAGAGGAAGGGTTGTTGCTTTTTGAAGCGGGAGAACTTGGTTACTTGGGTTCGCTGGCAAATTATATTCGGGAAAAGCGGCATGGGCATCGCACTTTTTTCAATCGCAATTTTCACATCGAGCCAACGAATGTTTGCATTTACACCTGTAAATTTTGCTCATATTCCCGGCTCATCAAGCAGCGCTCAGAGGGTTGGGAATATACGATGGATGATATGTTGGAAATTATCAAACAGTATGATAATCAACCTGTTACGGAGGTGCACATCGTTGGGGGCGTATTGCCGCAATATGATTTGCCATTTTATACCGAGTTATTTAGAAAAATAAAAAACCATCGCCCGGAATTACATATAAAGGCGCTGACGCCGGTGGAATATCATTATATATTTAAAAAAGCAAAAGTGAGTTATGAAGAAGGCATGCGCATGATTAAAGGATCGGGCGTGGATTCCTTGCCCGGCGGCGGTGCGGAAATTTTTCATCCGGAGATTCGGGAGCAGATTGCAGGCGATAAGTGCACGGGAGAGCAGTGGTTACGTATGCATGAAATTTGGCATGAGTTGGGTATGCGCTCCAATGCGACGATGTTATATGGGCATATTGAACAATATGAACACCGGATTCATCATTTGGAACAATTGCGGCAATTACAGGATAAAACCGCTGGTTTTCAGACGTTTATACCTTTAAAATTCCGTAATCAGGACAATGAAATGTCGCACCTTCCGGAAGTATCGGTCGTAGAAGATTTGCGCAATTATGCCATCAGTCGCATTTACCTGGATAATTTCGATCACATAAAAGCGTATTGGCCCATGATCGGTCGGAACATCGCACAGTTGTCCTTGTCTTTTGGCGTGGATGATATAGACGGTACGATTGATGATACCACAAAAATTTATTCGATGGCGGGTTCGGAAGAGCAAAATCCGGCGCTGAGTACGCAGGAATTGGTGAATATGATTCGACGTGTAGGGCGTCAGCCGATTGAGCGGGATACTTTGTATAATGTAGTGAAGGATTTTACAAATGTGCAATTTGAAGAGGATCAGCAATTTAG
>CAZFBN010000099.1:3404-20250 GCA_964517145.1 uncultured Saprospiraceae bacterium | reverse complement strand
CAAATTGATAATGATCCGAGCATTATTGAAGACTGGATAGAAGGGCATCGCGCGGGTGCCTTAATGGGCTTAGGGCGCAATGTGGAGGCATCGTACATTTTTTCTAAAATTTTTGAAAATTGCACGAGCAAAGCCGAGTCCGCTTACCGCAGTTTTAAAATTAATACCGATAAGGAGTGGGAAGCATGCCTGCGCTTGTGCGAAAGTGATCGCGAGCGCGCCACCTTGTACGTTATTCGCGCGCAATCCAGTGATAGCAAGGCATTGGAAGAAATGAAGCGCATTTATGAACTAGACCCGGAGAATCGGCATTTGGAAATTTTATTAATAAATGAAATTCATAAATTAGAAAAAGATTTACTTGGATTAGGATTCAATGATGAACGCGCGCACAACCGGCGCCTGGGCTATCCGCGAATCGAAGCAGGACGCTATGCAATTGGTTTACATAGTTTTATGATGCAGGTACTGGAGGCAGGGAAGGTAGATCGGCTACCGCTGTGGCAAACGGCATTGGGTTATCTGGAAACATTGATGGGGAATTATTATGATGCGGAGCGTTCGTTCGCGCAGGCAGAAAAAATAGTGAAGTTGCCATTGTTGAAAGAACAATTGCAAGTATTTCGGTTGGTGCTGAAAATCAGTACGTTCCAAGAGGCGAGTGAGGCTGTTGAAGTGGAAGTAAATAAAATTAGAGCTGATAAATGGTATCGAAAATACCGCGATTTTTCAGATTTTTTGAGTGATAAAATGACCGTTTTGTATCGGGAAGGCAATGCTCCGGGCAAGGCTTTTCTGAGCAATCATCGTTTTCTCGATCTAAAAGTGAACCCCAAGTTGCCTATTATTGAGGACCTGTTGGCAATATGTCGCAAGCCCAATCGCACTAGTTTGGAAACAGCGCTCATCACTAAAAGTGGTGGCGGCACAATTGAAAAAGATTTGATTGAAATGAAAGCAACTTTATTACTAAGTGAATATCGCCTGGAGGAAGCACTAAATGTTTATAAAGAAATAGACCGAACATTATGGGATAATTATGGGGTTTTTAATCCTTTTATCGAACGATTTAAAGATTGTGTGCGCTGTCCCTTGCCCGATACTTCTAATATGTATAATAAAGGGGAACTCCTCGAACGCTTGATGAGCTTGGAATCATTGGCACGAACGGATACAGAGAATAGCGCCGAATATTATTTTGACCTGGGTTTGGCATTTTATAATATGAGCTATTTTAGTTATGATTGGCAAGTGCTCGATTACTTTCGCAGCGGCTCCAGCATGGCGCCCAGTAAATTGCGCGACGGAGACAATATTGTTGCTCACTCGATGTATCCGGCTGGTAACCAGGAACATTTTGATTGTTCGCGTGCCTTATTTTATTTTGAAAAAGCACGTGAACTGGCGAGGGATACCGAAATGGCGGCAAAAGCTACCTACTGGGCTGCTAAATGTGAGCGTAACATTTGGTATGTCAATCGGGTAAGCGGGGCGCGGCATGCGTATCAATATTTTGATCTTTTAAAAACAACCTATAATAATACCGATTTTTATAAACGCGTGGTGCGCGAATGTAAAACTTTTCGGGCTTATCTGGCACACTAATTTCTATTTTTAATACAACCAAAAAATTACTTATGAAAAAATTTACACTGCTGCCATTTTTTATTACAATTGTTGTAATAAAATGTTGGGCGCAAGGCTCAAATTTACCCTTGGGAAATCCGGCTTACCATATCATGGATCGGCTGGAAATATTATCAGGTATCTCTACACCGCATCATTCTTCATTAAAATATTATACCCGCGGACAGGCGACGCGCTATGCACTTACCCTCGACACTGCTGCTAATATTGCACTTTCCGATTTAGATAAAAAAGATTTACAATATATTTTTCGAGATAATAATGAATGGTTGGTGACCGCGCCATTTTACACGCGCCTTGCCAGCCAACGCGAAAAAATAGCCGATTATGATGGGCTGACGCAGGTGGAGGTGAGTGAATTGAGCGATTATTATGAAAAATCAAAAACGCCTATTTTAAAATGGTTTTATACAACTCCAGCGAATATGCTGGAAGTCAATGATAAATACTTTCATTTACGGTTTAATCCGATCCTAAATTTTAATCTGGCAAAAGATCAGGAACAAGAAGGCTCCTTATTTTTTAACCAACGCGGCGTGGAGCTTCGCGCGGGCGTGGACGACCGGGTTTATTTTTATTTCAGCATTTTAGAAACGCAGACGCGATTTCCTGAATATGTAAACCAACGGATTAAGAGAGACTTAGCAGTGCCAGGTAATGGTTTTTTCAAAGATTTTAAAAGCTCTTGGTTTGGAGACGAACAAGCGTATGATTATTTAAATGGACAAGGTTACATTGGGTTTAATTTTACACGTCATATCGGCGCACAATTTGGCTACGGACGTAATTTCATTGGAGATGGCTATCGATCTATGTTATTGAGCGACTTCTCTAACAACTATTTATATTTTAAGCTAAATTGGAATGTGTGGAAATTTCAGTATCAAAATATTTTTGCTGAGTTGGCATTACAGTCGCACCGACAGACGCCTGGTGAAGGACTAATTCCTAAAAAATACATGGCAGCACATCATTTAAGCTTTAATATAAATAAAAATTTGAATGTCGGCTTATTTGAAGCGGTTGTTTTTAGCAGAACAAATCATTTTGAGTTCCAATATTTAAATCCTATTATATTATATCGTACCGTGGAGCAAGGTTTGGGCAGTCCTGACAATGTGCTCATTGGTTTGGATGGTAAATGGAATCTTTTCCGCCATTTACAATTGTATGGACAATTTATATTTGATGAATTTAAATTCAATGAATTGACAGGTGGTGAGGGCTGGTGGGCAAATAAATTTGGCGTGCAGGGCGGCGCTAAATACATCAATGCGCTTGGAATCGATCACTTGGATTTGCAAGCAGAATATAATTTTGCACGCCCCTATACTTATACCCATTATGATAGTACGGCAAGTTACGTACATTATAACCAACCCTTGGCGCATCCGCTTGGCGCAAATTTTACAGAAATTATTTTATTGGCTCGTTACCAACCCATTCACAGATTAATCATTGAAGCGCGATTGATAAACATGGAGCTGGGCGAAGATGCGCCGGGGATGAACTATGGTAATAATATTTTGTTGCCAAATGTAACGCGAATCGCGGATTATGGAAATGAACTGGGACAAGGCATTGGTTCACAGATTAATATAATAGGATTGGATGCAAGTTATCAGCTTTTTCATAATATTTTCTTCGATATTAATTTTTTCTATCGTAAAAAAGATAGTGATAATAATGCCTTGGATTTGACGACGCGCTACATCGGTGGCAGCATTCGCGCCAATATTAATCGGCAACGCTGGGATTTTTAAAAAAAGAGAACTCCCGATGCTGCTATAAAAATGCACTCATACGGGAGTTCCAAATTATCTACATTTCTACTCATTATTGCTATTTAACTCATTCCAGCCCTTTATTGCCGGGGCTTTTTTGCCCCCAAAACGGTACGCCGCCCCTACATTGATCAGATAATCTGCAAATGCGGCGTCGCCATGCTTGCCCGTTGCAATGTCTTGCGTATTGCGAATGCGGTCGCGCACGAGGGCGATAGGAACATTTAGATTAAAAACCAAATTATTTAGCTGGTGTATAATACCCGGCTCTGCGGATATGATATAACCCGGACGGCGAAATCCTTCTTCTTTACCAAAAATATCATATGTAGGAATTCCTTCAATTCTACCGCCCAGACTTACAGAGGTATGCCCCATCATATAATTAAATCCAAGGCGTGCAGCATATTGGTCAGCCACAGAAAGATAGCTGTAAGGATCATCGGTGTTTAAATTGAGGTTACGCAGGGTATTATTAACATTTCTAGGATTTGCTAAATAAAATCCATTATAATATAAAGAAGCATTACTAAATAAAATTTGGTACCCTTGAAATTCCATGCTAATGCCCCAGCCGCCGTCGCCGAGCTGAATGGATTGATCCACAGCACGTTGCACCGTAAAATCTTTGCCTTCCTGATCCAATTTATGAAAATCATCCATTACATTGGCATTGCCCGTAGGTGCTTTAATGCCCAACCCCAAAGCAAAATTTCCTTTATGATGATTAGATGGATTCAGCATCCAGTAGGTTGCCGAAAGGCGCAAATCACCGATGCCTGCCGACTGCGTTTCAAATCTTTTCCGAGCCGGATTGGCTTCCACTGAATTACCATAGTGCTCGTACATCGAAGATCGATTATTAAGTGTAATTGGTAATACTACATTGAAAGACAATCGATTAGACACGGAATAGCCCAAGCCCAGATCGAAAGAATTAAAATAATTTATAACTTCTGTTCCTTCTGCCACGCGATTGGCTTCTTCGTGTTTGCCTCGAAAATGCCGAAAAGACTTGAAATGCCGATAATTTAAAGATGCCTGCCACTCGCCAGGTAGCAAAAATCCAGCATTGTTGGTACTCAAATTGATACCAGCACCGCTGCAACTCATATTGCGAATGGCAACACAACCTTGCGCCCAGCCAAAAGCCGGAAAAATAGCAGCCAGCAAAATAGCCAGGATAGCTACGTTCAATTTCATTTTCATAATAGGTGAGTTTAGGTAGTTATAAGAATATTTTATAAAATGTATCTGCTCAAAAGAACACCAGCGCCCGGCGCTCCAACACCGAGCGCGTGGTTGGTTCTTATAAACCGAAGTATGTAAAATCTTATCAATGACGGTGTGACTGCCCGAATGGGCAAGGGAAGGGTTTAATTGACTTGTACCAAATTTGAAAGCAAAAGGCGTAAATAAGTGTATCAAAAGCGAAATAAATACCCGCAATTTTTATCAATGTTGTAAATAAGACACCATAAACATTTACTCAACTGACATTGCAAAAAAGATACTTTGCTGGTAATTTTACTTCAATTTTGATATTGATTTTAAATAGTGGATACAGGATTTTCATACATTTAAAAAATGCACAAAATCCTACAAAGTCAATAAAACCTAAGGAATTAGGCAATATTGGGAGGAGGGGTCAGGATATTTTGAATGGAAAGTTGTGTAATAATGTTGTAATGAAAATTGGTTTGAGATGGCGTTAGGACCGAGGACAATAAATAATAATTTGGTTGTGTAATTTCAAACTCTGCGAAAAGACTTTTTAATAAAAGACTGTGTTCATCATTGGAAGAGGTGGGCATTTCTGCTTGTTGATGCACTTGCTGTACATCCGTCGCTTCATCAAGCAAGGTATAATAAACCGTTTCGCCATTTACTTGCGCCGAAAAAGCAAAGTCACCATATACATTTCCTTTAGGTATAACCTGCTCATCATCAAGCACTTTCACAATACTTTTGACACCCGTTTCCCTTTGGACGGATTCGGCAATGGTTTGTTCAGCGGCATTCATTTCATGCTGAACTTCGACCAGATAGCTAATTTCAAAAAAAAAGAAACCGCCTACCCAGTTGGATAGCACAAGGACTAACAGCAGCCATGCGTAGGCGATTTTCATGGTTTAGAAAGTTTCTGGCAACAAATTAAAGCAGAAATATGCAAATAACACAAAAAATCATTAGGAATTTTTCTCTTTTTTTCAAATTTAATTTTAAAATCGAAAGCAGATCAGCGTAAATCAACACAATAGCTTGCGCCCATCCAAGCTTACTTTTTTTGCAATTGTTTTACACTTGCCCAACTGCCGCCATTGTAAATATTTTTAACACCTTTTGATTTTAAAAAACTCAAAGCTTGTCCGCTGCGCATGCCGCTTGCACAAACCAGCACAATGGGTTGGTTCATTTTTTTTATATCTGTCAGTTTTTCTGGTAAATTACCAAGTGGAATGTTCTCCGAATTTTTAATATGTCCAAAAAAATATTCCAATCGGGAGCGCACATCAATAATCGTTACGCCTGGTTTTTGTACAATTTCCTTTAAATTCATATCATTTTTTAGTTAATAGTACACTGATACTTATGATAATTATGATTAAAAATCAGTCAAAATCTTATTTATCATAATAATCAGTGTACCATCCTCAAAAAGAAGGACTGACCCTTGAACAGAGTCAATCCTATTTATCACCATAAAATCAAGGTCTGATTACCAATTACAATTCTGTAATTTGCTCCACGTATTCCGTCGTCGGTAGCCCTGTGGGCAACAGCGCTTTAAAACCGCCTTCGATATTCACAATTTTCTCAAAACCTCTGGATCTCAAAATCGAAGCCGCAATCACAGAGCGGTAGCCACTCTGGCAATAAGCGTAGTATTGCGTATCGCGATCTAATTGGCTCATGTTTCGGTTGATAAAATCAAGCGGAAAGTTCTGCGAACCTTGGATGTGCTGGGCTTTGTACTCGCTCTCTTTACGCGTGTCCAACAAATTGGTGTCGGCATTATAAACTTTCGCGAATTCTTCTGCACTGATATTCGACAAAGTATCTACTTCTTCACCAGCCGCCGTCCACGCTTCAAAACCACCTTCCAGATAGCCGATAGAATTGTCATAACCCACTCTGGCTAAACGCGTTACCACTTCCTGCTCGCGTCCTGGTTCGCTGATGAATAGAATCGGTTGCTTCAGGTCAGGAATCAACGCGCCCACCCATTGAGCAAAAGAACCGTCGATGCCGATAAAAATCGAACCCGGAATAAAGCCTTTCACAAATTTTTCCTGCGGACGGGTATCGAGCACCAGCGCGCCTTCGCCTTCCCACGCCGCTTTGAACGCACGTGCACTCAAGGTTTGCAAGCCACGCTCGCGCACGGATTCGATGCTTTCGTAGCCCATTTTATTCATCACCGCATTTTTCGGGAAGTACTGTGGCGGTTCTACCAAACCGGTGGTTACTTCCTTCACAAATTCTTCGCGGGTTTGCGCCTGCAACGCGTAGTTGAATTTCTTCTGATCGCCGAGATAACCCCAGGTATCCTTGCTCATTTTTTTACCACAAGCCGAGCCGGCGCCGTGTCCCGGATAAACAATCACCTCATCGGAGAGGGGCATAATTTTATTCTGCAAACTATCATAAAGATAACCTGCGAGGTCTTCTCTGCTCAAATCAGTTTTCACCGCCAGATCCGGGCGCCCGACATCACCCAGGAATAAAGTATCACCTGTAAAAATAGCGTAATCTTTACCACTTTCATCTCGAAGCAGATACGTTGTAGATTCCATGGTATGACCCGGCGTGTGCAGCACCACGATGCTCACTTTACCGAGTTTTAATACTTCATTATCTGTGGCAACATGCGCGTTAAAGTTGGGCTGAGCAGTGGGTCCATACACAATCGTAGCGCCGGTTTCCTTCGCCAAGTCAAGGTGACCAGAAACGAAATCAGCGTGGAAGTGTGTTTCCAAAACAAATTTAATTTTGGCATTGTCTGCCTTGGCGCGTTCGAGGTAAGGCTCGGTTTCGCGCAGCGGGTCAATGATAGCGGCTTCGCCGTCACTTTCGATGTAATAAGCGGCTTCCGCCAAACAACCGGTATAGATTTGTTCAATCTTCATTGGATTCAATTTTTGAATGGTTAGGAGAATGTTTTTTTAATTTTAAAAAGAATGTTTATTCTGAAAAGGCACTGATATGCCAATTATTATTTGCATTTATGGACATCTGCTGTTGCAATTCATACTATTTTGATTTAAATATAGTACAAAATTACCCCAGGCAATGGGCAAAGTATGTGATTGGCGTCACAAAGCGCAATGAGATTTGTCAGCTAAAGGGAAAAAGTTGATAGGGGAATAGGGGAAATGGCGAAACTAGATAAGCTATTTTTCAGCAGAAGTATCCGTGTGATAACTATTGGCGAGGTGGCGCTTGGTAGCAAAATAACTAAAAACGCCGATCAAAATTACAGTGATCCCTAATCCAATCAGCGCCCAGGCGGAGCGGATGTACCAGGTACCTTCTTTGAATTCAAAAATGGCTAAAGCGGTAACAATTAAGGATAAGCCGGTGCGAAAAAAAGCGAGCAGCGTACGCTCATTGGCGAGGCGGGTGCGTTCGATGGCGAGGGTATCGCGGAGAATCAGGTCGAGTTTGGTTTTATCCTGGGCTTGGTCAGCCATTTGTAGATTAATTAAAGAATTAATAATGAATAATTTATAATTCGAACAAATGACTCACTTCCAATTCCCAACCACTCAGCGCTTCCGAATGAATCGCGCCGGTCTGCGCCGCAAAAGACGCTAGTGCATAGCGCTGATTTTGTAAACGATATACTTCAATAGTCGCATTTTGCGGGTCAACGATCCAATATTCCGGTACGGCGAATTGTTCGTACAATTCTTTTTTGTCAAAACGGTCGCGCTTGACAGAGTTGGGCGACATGATTTCCACCACTAAATCGGGGACACCCAGAATTCCTTCTTTTTTGTCAATAATGTGCAATCGTTCTTGACGCACAAACACAAGGTCAGGTTGAGGAACACTGAACTCATCCAAAAACACATCAATGGGAGCATACAGCACTTTTCCAAGTTTTTTCTCGGATACGTGTGTAAAAATTTTGTTGTATAGAAGCCCAGAAATCTCCTGATGTTCCGGACTAGGGGCTGATTTTTTCACCAATTCACCTTTAATCAATTCGTATAAAAAAGGATCATTCTCGTCAAACTCGAGCTGACGAAATTCCTGGTACGTCATTTTTCTTGCTGCAACTGCCATAAGCTGTAAAAATTTTTAACCACAAAGTGCACGAAGTTTTACACAAAGCACACTATTTTATTACCTTTTTTAACCACAAAGGACACTAAGTTTTACACAAAGTACAATATGTTATTATCTTTTTAAACCACAAGGCACACGAAGATTAATACCAAGGGTCACAATGTCCCATTAATGACTCTTCTTACACCATTTTTAAATAACACCGTATTGAAGTTAATCAAAAGTCCAAGTTTACAATCGGACAATTTAAGATAAGTTAATATTTGCGCCATATGCAGATCGTTCAATGCTTCTATGGCTTTTACTTCAATAACAAGTTTATTCTCAACCAATAAATCAATTCTGTAACCGATCTCCAATTTTACTGCTTCATAAACCAGGGGAAGTGGCTTTTGCTTTTCTATTTTTAATCCTTGTTTTCTGATTTCGTAAGAAAGACATTCTTCATAAGCGCTTTCCAGCAGCCCTGGTCCTAAAGCGCGGTGTATTTTCAAACCAAGATCAAATACAACTTTAGCGATTTCGTTTTCGCTCATAACTGGTTGATTTTGTGTAAATTATTTTTTAACCACAAAGAACACAAAGTTTTTCCACAAAGTGCACAAAATGAAGCCCTTGTGTCCATTGTGCAAACCCTTTGTGCACCTTGTGGTTAAACCCCTAAATGCGAAGCATTTCACAAACAAAAATAGCAACATTTCCAATCAAAATCAATGCACGCCTTTCGCCTTGTCCTTCGGCGCTTTGATATTGGTTTGATGAATGTAGCGTTCAAAATTGCTGTTTGCCATTTCCGCATCAAAACACTCGACGGCTTCCTGCACATCCAGAAAAAAGTGGTTTTTCCCGATGATGTGGACAAATCCTGCCCGTGTGAGCATGTCGCGCACGGGTCCTTGCACATTGGTAAAACAAAGGAGAATGCCGCGCTCTTTGTACGAGCGATGCAAGTCCTCCAACAGATGCACCGCGCTGCTGTCCACCCGATTGACGCTTTCAGCGTTGAGGATGATAGCTTTCAGATGCTTGCCCTTCTGCTGCACCATTTGCTCCAGCTTATTTTCAAAAAAACTGATATTGGCAAAATACAATTGCGCATCAAAACGCACGATCAGCAGGTCGTTGCGGTCTTCCAGATGGTCAAAACGATTTACATTTTTATAATACGTAGTGCCCGGAATACGACCTAGTTCTGCCATATGTGGACGCGTCGTTCGATAAATCATTAATCCTAAAGATAATAAAACGCCAATGGCAATGCCTTCTTCTACCCCAATCAACAGCGTTGCCAAAAACGTTGCCATCAGCATTGCAAAATCGCCCAGATCGCTGCGCAGCAGATGCACCGCTTCTTTCACATCCACCAGCCCCAGCACCGCCACGATGATAATCGCCGCTACCACTGCATTCGGAAGGTAATAAAACAAAGGCGTTAGAAACAATAAAGTGATGATAATCAGCGCCGAACTAATCAAAGACGCCATGCTCGTTTTAGCACCTGCCTGGTCATTCACCGCTGTGCGCGAAAAGCCGCCCGTGGTCGGAAAGCCTTGAAAGAAGCCGCCGCCGATATTGGCAATGCCGAGCGCGACGAGTTCCTGATTGGGTACAATTTTATAATCTTTATGCCGTGCCTGCATCGCTTTCGCCACCGCAATACTTTCGGTAAAACTCACAATGGCAATGGCGACCGCAATCGGCAGCAATTCCCGAATAGCCTGCCATTCCAGCAAAGGAACGGTTAAAACAGGCAATCCGCTAGGAATTTCCCCGACGATTTTGACGCCTTTATCGGTCAAACCCAAGCCCCACACCATCAAAATGCCAAATACAACTGCCACCAGTGGCGCAGGAATCATTTTATGAATTTTTTTCAGAATAATAATCAACACAATGCCGGCAATGCCCAATCCTAACGCAAACCAGTTAATATTAGTCAGTTGTTGAAATATACCCCCAAAAACCTGATGGATATATTCGTCTTTTTCTAATTTGATTCCAAACAAATGCTTCAATTGCCCCACCGCAATAATCACTGCCGAAGCCGAGGTAAAACCACTCACCACCGGATGCGATAAGAAATTAACTAAAAATCCTAAGCGTAAAACACCTAGTATCAATTGAATAACGCCCACTAGCAACGCCAGCAAAATCGTCAACTGAATGTACTGCGCTGAACCCACTTCCGCCAAAGCCGCAACGCCCGTAAAAGTCAGCAACGACACAATCGACACCGGACCCACCGACAACTGCCGCGAAGTGCCAAAAATGGCGTACAGAATCATCGGAATGGTGGAAGCGTACAAGCCATAAATCGGCGGTACACCTGCAATCATAGCAAAGGCAATACTTTGCGGAATGAGCAACACCCCAGCCGTCAGTCCGGCGGGCAAGTCACCGCGAAACTGTTTTTTAGAATATTTTGGCAGCCATTCAAAAATAGGAATATATGTTTGAACCTTCATTTTCAACACATTGAAGTTGTTTAAAATTAATGATATTTTTTAATATGAATATTTGCTGAGTTTGTTGAACATAGTCGAGGATTGCCTCGAAGTCACCCTCGAAGGGATTCCTTTGGAAAAAACCACTATATCTCACAAAGTTTTGTGTAAAATTTGTGCCTTTGTGCTTTTGTGGCAGATTGCAAAAACAACTTATTTATTGAATGATATTAATATTTTTTATCAATTTTAAACAAGTTCATTGGTAATAAAGGACAAAGGTAGCGTTTATTCGGCAGCCATACAGTGATAGAAGTTACTTAATCTTCGGAAGGTTTACCATTCACGAATTGACTTGTTCTTTCATTTTCCAAACACTTCGCTCCACAAATTCCAGCCACCATCCAGGTGATAAATGTGCTTAAATCCGCCATTGCGCATGAGGGTGCAGGTGCGTACGCTGCGCCGACTGGTGCGGCAATAGATGAAATAGGTTTTCTCAGGATCCAATTGCTCCATGCGATCCCAAAAATCATAACTTAAATAATCAATATTGATAGCCCCCGAAATATGCCCAGCATCGTACTCTGCCTTAGTGCGCACATCAATCAGCACGACATCCGGCGTTTCCGTCAACGCATTTTTGAATTCCGCAGGCGTCAAATTGTGCAGTAAGCGCTTCAGTTGCTGCCAGCGGGGTATTTCGCACACATCAGGTTTTGTCATAAACATATTAAAATCAGATGTCAGACAATAGCAGTCAGACATTCAACATTACGATGGAAAAATTTCTGTCAAAGGCAGTATGATATTCAACTGATCGTCCTGTAAAATGTCCTTATCGGCAAAAGTTGTATAATTTTCAGCATCCCGGAATACGTGGATCGTTTTAAACGTCGGAATCACCACCCAAAAAGATTTTACACCTGCATCGAAATATAAAGACGCATGTGCCACAATATCAGTAAGATGTTGCCTAGGTGACAATATTTCTATCACCCCAAGCGGCGGCTCTTTTACTCGAATCTCATCATGTAAAACATCTATCTTCAGTTTAGGGAAAATACTAACATCTGGAATGGCTTTCTTGCCACCTAATTCCAAACTCAGTTCTGGCATCGCTTCGTAAACGGCGTCATATTTTACAGTTAATACAACGGTGAGCCGTTTTTGAATAAATGAATGTACTTTACTGGGTATAGGTTTACCACGTTCTTTTTCATAATCCGATAATACCTGCACTGCTTCCATATCCTTGATGCTTTGATACAAAGATACGCTTTCTACTCGATAGAAACAACTGTTCTATCACCCATCCCCTCATCACCCGATCACCCTTCAAAATCACATTTTCTGGTCCAAATTTTTACCGGTTTCGATATGTTGAAAATTAGGAAGTAATTCGGTGAGCAATTGAATGATGGAATGTTTGTCGGTGGAGTTGCTTTGGAAAAGCTGACGAATCTGCGAGAAAATGGAGTCCAATTCCGCCAAAGTATAGGTAGGTTTGGCTTTGACAATGCCGAGCGCCTGAAAACGCTGCTGATCTACAATTTCTGTTTCCGTATAAAATTCTTCAAAAGGCTTTTCGCCGGAAGTGTCG
Organism: uncultured Saprospiraceae bacterium; assembly: GCA_964517145.1. Lineage (GTDB taxonomy): Bacteria > Bacteroidota > Bacteroidia > Chitinophagales > Saprospiraceae > JADJNW01. The sequence continues at coordinate 7,477 of CAZFBN010000099.1, read as the reverse complement.
GATTCAAAATAGTACACGGGGTAAAGAGAAGTTGGAAGTCGGAAATCGGAAGTCAGAAGTTGGATGCTGTGCTCTGTGGACTGCCTACTGCCTACTGCCAACTGCCTACTTTTTTCCCTTGCTTCTTGCTCGGTTTTACAAAAATCTGGTTCGTATCCTAATTCCCGCAGCAAGGCAGTGCCAATATCGGAGAAGGTTTTCATCTGTGTTTCCGCCAGTTTAGGAAAGAAAATATCGGCGGGTTCGCCCAAAATACAAGCCAGGAGGCACAATTCACCCGATTCCTGTGGAGAGACAAAATACCGTTTCACATCGCTTGGTGCGGAGAGCGGCTGCCGTTTCATGAGGCGTTGCAGAAAACCATCGGGCAAGCTACCATTGGAAAAAGCGACATTCGCAAAACGAGCAGTAGAAATGGGCATCAATTGCGCGTATGCCAGCAACACTTCTTCCATCAGTTTTTTACTGGCACCCATCACATTCACTGGATTCGCAGCTTTATCGGTAGAAACACAAAAGAAATGCTGCGGCGGATTTTCGGACAAAATGTCGAGTAACCGCTTGGTTCGCAGCACATTATTATCGATCATCGCCTCGATGGAGTAATGATCTTTTTCACTACGCACGTGCTTATGCGCGGCAAAATTGGCGACAATATCAAACGGACCTTCGTTTTGCAATAATTTTTCAAAAACCGCGTCGCCAAAATTAATCGGGTACGTTTTATAATCATTTGGAATATTCAACCCTACCGAACTCCGCAAATCGCGTGTCAATTCCGTCAAGCCATTTTCATTAATATCCACCACATACAAACGGCTTGGTTTGAATCGCAACAACGCTTTCACAAACGAGGCTCCAATCGTACCCGCCCCACCGATCACCAGCACCGAACGCCCGTCAATGCTGTTTTGCAACAAGGATTGATTATTTTCCAAATCTGTTTTAAACAGACTTTCCGCACGTTCGATGACGTGCTGGGCGATGAAATCGTTGATATTCAAATGAATCATAATAGGAATGTGCTAATTTGCAGATGGATGAGTCAATAATTGCCGCCAAGGCAAAAACCGAACGCGGGTTTGCTCCAATTGCAATTCCGCTTCCAGCGATAAATTAATCACCCAGGCTTCCGGCGGCTGATAATCGGCAATAAAACTGCGCAAAGAGCGCTCTATTTGTGGATTTTTTAAATGAACCGCTTTCACCTCTACTGGCAATACTTTATAGCCTTGATTGACCACAAAATCTACTTCTGCCTGATTCTGCGTGCGCCAGTAATGAATGGACGCAACACTTTCCGCAAATTGCTGCTCCAACAACTGTAAAATTAATTGCTGAAAAAGAAACGCAAACTGCGTAGGCTGAGCGCTTAAATCGTTGATTCCCAATAGAAAATTGCGCAAACCCGCATCCACAAAGTAATATTGAGGTGTCTTTACCACTTCTTTCTCTTTATTGCGAAAAAAAGGAGTAACGGCTTTAGCGATAAAGGTTTTTTCACTGTACCAAAGGTAATTTTTCAAAGTCGGCACGGATAAATTGGTAGCGCTGGCTAAATCATTGTAATTGACCAACTGCCCGATTCGATTGGCGAGTAACTGCAAGAGCGTAACAAACGCCCTTGATTTTTCCAATTGCAACAACAATTGAATATCTTTTTCAATATACCCTTGAAAAATTTCTGCCAGAATAGCATTTTTTTCACGTGCTGTGGGCGCGGTTACTACCCTCGGATAGCCGCCATACATGAGGTATTCCCGCAATAATTGGGTTTCGAGTATCGGATCCGATTTCAAAAAATCTTCCAGGCGATCTGAATAACGATCCACTGTTTTATATCGAATAAATTCTTCAATTGAAACCGTCGGTAAATAAAAATTTCGCTTCCGCCCGACGAGCGATTCTGCTATTTTTTCTTTCAACTCCAAAGAACCGGAGCCGGTAGCAATGAATTTATACGATAAATTTCGGTCATACAAACCTTTTAAAAATAGCCCTGCGTTCTCTATCCGCTGCACTTCATCTATAAAAATGTACGCCGGTTGCCCGCCCGTCACCGCTTCGATTCGATCTAAAAATCGCTGCTGACTGCTAAAATACTGGGCGTCTGTATCTATGTCTAAATTAAAGAACAGACATTGTTTGCCCTCTTGTTGCACCTGATTGGTAAGCTCCCGCAAGAGTGTTGTTTTACCAGCCTGTCTGGGACCAATGAGCAACGTGATTTCCTTTTGGTTCAAATGCGCCCGTAAATCGGATAATAAACTGCGAGGAATCTCCATTTTGCCAATTACCTTTTCCAGGCAATTTACACAAAACTTGTCATTCAACCAAGTTAAAACAAAAGTGCACTTTCATTTTAACCCGGTTAAAACAGAATTATCCTTTTATTTTAACTGGTTCCCTGATCCCTCCTATCCAAAAAACAAACTATATTTTAACGTGTACCGGCGACCTTTAGTCACTACAGCGGCATATCGGCGATTAAAGGTCGCCAGTACGATTTTAAACAAGCTCATTGATAGTCAACCAATAAACATATTTTTAGACACTTTTTTAAATAACTAACTTAAACCGAGACACTTTTTTAACCAACTTAGCCACCATATATCACTTTAGCACATAAAAAATACATCCTAAGGTGTCCTTAGGTGGTAAAAAAAACGCCAATTTAGCCCAGCTAAATCCATCATTCACGTTATTTTACGAAAAAAAAGCCGGTCGAGCCGGCAAATCTTTAAAAATTGTATAATGCAATTGACTTTGTGGAAAAACAATCACCCAGGCGGTGAGAAAAATAATCATCACATCGGTGTAAAAAGACAAATGCTGCTGGTACCAAAGCTCCAACGCCCCTTTGTACGGCGCAATCACCTGCTCATACACCTCCCGTGGCGGCAGGTTCGACTCCGAAATAATCTTCTCCTCATCCCGAAATACAATGGAGCCAATGCCGGTGATGCCGGGCTTGACGTTGTAAATGACTTTTTGAACAGCCTCCGGAAAAGCCTTAAAATCCACTTCCATTTGAGGGCGAGGTCCTACCAGGCTCATATCACCTTTTAATACATTAAAAACTTGTGGTAATTCATTAATTTTCGTTTTCCGCAAAAATTTGCCAACCGGAGTCACACGCGGATCATTTCGCAAAGTAAGGCTCCCCGTACCCATATTCGGGCTATTCTTCAGCATCGTTGCGAATTTCCAGATGTAGAAATATTGATTTTGATAGCCAACTCGTTTTTGGAAATAAAAGATTTCTCCCTCGCCCGTCAATCGAAGCAAAATGATAATGGGAATAAATATTACCATTAAAACAGACAGCGCTATTAACGATAAAATAATATCTATTATCCGTTTTATAATTTTGTACATGACAGGAGCGAAATTTTATCTAAAAAATCTGTCCTCTAAGGACATCTTAGCGGTAAATATGTACTGATACTTGTAGGTTACGCATTCAAATCTATCCCGAAGGAACAATTCATAGGTAGAAAAAATTGTCAGCCGATATACCGTGCCGTTAGGTACGGCTTATATCAAATCACCGGTTTAAAAATATACCGTTCATCATAATCAATCTCAAATGCCTTTAAATATTCCAAATATTCTTCCACAAATGTCTTTTTACGATGATGCTCCTCTTGATTTTGAATATATCGAATCACCTGCGGCACCTGTGATTTTGCATACGAAAACGCCCCATAACCCTCCTGCCACGCAAATTGGCGCTCCGACAATCCATTTTTATTAATCCAGGCAGAAGATTCCCCTTTTACTTTTTTCATTAAATCAGACAAAGATTGGATCGGTCGCATTCCGAAAAAAATATGAATATGATCTGGCATACCATTGATTTGCAATAATTTATGTCCTTCATTCTGCAAGAGCGCCGTCATATATTTATACAATTCATTTTTCCAATTTGGTTGAATCAACGATTGCCGGTTTTGTACCGCAAAAACAGCTTGGATGTGAATTTGTGTGTAGGTATTTGCCATTGTGGAAATATATAAACCGTTCTACCGATAAGTTGTCCCTACGGGACATGAAACAACGTAATCATTTTA
>CAZFBN010000099.1:0-3304 GCA_964517145.1 uncultured Saprospiraceae bacterium | reverse complement strand
TCATACGGGACATGAAACAACGTAATCATTTTATCGATAAATTGCCTTTATGGGACATGAAATAACGCAATGATTATCAGCTTTTTCTAATTATGAATTGTCCCTACGAGCCATGAAGCAGCTCTATGGAGATTCTTATTGGAAAAATCTAGCAGGCACCCTGTCCCGTAGGGACATCTTATGGGTAAAAAAATAAGCCAAGCGCTGCGTCCCCGTGCCGTTAGGTACGGCTTATAGGTTCCGTTATAACCACGTGCTCATACGCCTTCACCACCGCCTCAATCACATATTCCACCTGCCCTTCCGTCAATCCATTATACACCGGCAATGTAATCTCCCGGCTATAATTTTCATACGTCATCGGATAATCTGCTATATCATACCCCCTATTTTTGAACAACGTCAACATCGCCATCGGGATATAATGCACATTCACGCCTACGCCTTGCTCCGAAATTGCCTGAATCATGTCATCCCGTTGCTGCTCTGTAATATTTTGAATACGAAGCATATACAAATGGCAGGACGATACCTTGGCTTTATTTTGATACGGGGGTAACTGCGCCCATTCATACTTTGCAAATGCCTGATTATATTGTTCAAAAATTCTTTTACGATCGGGTAACAATTCCGATTCATATTTGCGAATCTGCGCCAAGCCAATCGCCGCACAAATATCCGGCATATTCACTTTCAATCCTTGATCGATAATATCATAGCGCCATGCCCCGACTTGATTTTTTTCAAACGCACTTTTATTTTGTCCATTGAGTGCAAAGGCTTTCAAAAACTGATATTCCGCCTGATTATCAAAAGGTGCTGGTAAGTTCAGACAAATCGCGCCCCCCTCGCCGGTCGTTACATTTTTCACCGAATGCAAAGAAAAAACCGTTGCATCTGCCTGCTGCCCATTAGGTTTACCTTTATAAATGGCACCAATCGAGTGCGCTGCATCGGATAACACCAGCATTCGCCCTAGCTTTTCCTGCCGCTCATTTGCCGGATGAAATAAAGCTTTATTCGCTGAATCATTTACTAAGTGTAATATAGCATCATAATCGCACATCCAACCCCCAATATCCACTGGCAAAATCGCTTTAGTACGAACTGTAATAGCTGCTTTAATTTTATGTACATCAATATTAAAATCCTCGCCCACATCCACCATGATGACCTTCGCGCCGATGTTCATCGCACACAGCGCCGTGGCGCTATACGTATAAGCCGGGATAATTACCTCATCGCCAGCACCAATGCCGTACCAGCGCAGCAGGAGCATCGCACCGGATGTCCAGGAATTGACGCATAACACCGGAGTGCTGGTGATTTCGCTGATTTCCGCCTCCAATTGGCGCACTTTAGGTCCGGTGGTGAGCCAGCCAGTATTAGTCAGACAGTCATTCACCTCAGCGATCACGTCTTGGTCAATGAGGGGAAGACAGAAGGGAATTTGCATGGGTGAAATTGGTTGAATGGTGTAACTGGGTAAATTGGGGTAACTGGTTGAATGGTGTAATTGGGTAAATTGGGGTAACTGGGTAAATTGGGTTATTTAATGGCGTGTCCATAGGCTACATATTTCCAGGAATCGGGTAGAAATTGGAACTGTGCATCTATTGCAGCTGCCATCTCTTTTAACAAGATGGGCTTTGGTACAAATGCAGCAGTGAAACCAGTGCTATGAATTTCCTTGCTTGAAAATGATGTAAATAAATCTTTCATTTCCGCTAAAGATAAATAATACCAGGATTTACCCCAGGGAATAAACATGGCCCGACTCTGCTTGTGCAGCCAACTTCCTCTTAAGTTTTCTGCAAAAAAAAGTATTCCACCAGGCTTGAGGACTCGATGAATTTCTTCTGCAGCCTTTTTAATTTTAAAAAACTGCTCTCTTGCACCGACCGCTCCCAGCATGGATTTAAATACTACAAAATCAAAAATCTCATCTTTGAAAGGTATCTTCGTAGCGTCCACATTGTGATAACTAATCTGATGGGCGATACCTTCTTTTTCGTGAAGGTGCCTCGCTTTTTCAGAAGGGAACTCATAATCACTACAATACAAATTTGCTCCGTATTTTTTTGCAAAAAAGTAACTTAGACCGCCATGCCGCGAGCCTAACTCCAAGCCATGAGATAAATTAGGTTGATATGCTTCAATAAAGTTTTCCCAGTATATGATTGCTCTTTTCCATGTAGATACGTCCCATTCGACAACAATTTGATAATCAATCACTTGAATAGAAAAAATCTGTTTAGCGGAATGTTGCAAAACGAAATACTCCTTTTATAAAACCGCTGCCGTAGGCAAGATGTATAATCGGATAGACCAATAGACTAATCCATTTTGACGGACAGGGAAGCTTGTTCATAAATGAAAAATAGATATTTGCCAATAAATACAACATTATTGGAAATAAAAAAGAAAAGTGAAGAAATGCCAAGACCGCTGCTAAGGGCAGATATAATGTAAATAACGATGGAATCAGATGTCGCCACTTCCATTCGCCCGGTACTTTTTTGAGCACCAACGGTTTGTATAAACCATATTGAAAATATTGCCTAAATAAGGCCTTCAAGCTGGAGCGGGGGAAATAGTATAATTTTATGTCTGGCGATTGATAGATTTTTAATCCTTTGCTTTTTGCCCGATAATGAAATTCATCATCCTGATTGCGTATCAGATCAGTATCGAACAGTCCCGTTATCTGGAATATATCTTTTCGCCAAGCACCAAATGTAACAGAATCAGTATAACCTTCATACATCTCCTGATGTACCCGGCTATTGCCGATGCCAAAGGGGGAACAAATCGCATTTGCCACAGCAGCTTGCGTAGCGTCATTGGCTCTGGTACGAGTAGGACCACCTACAATATCTGCATCAGTTCGCTTGAAAGTAGCGATTACCTGCTCAAAATAATCCAGTTCGTACTCGGTATGCGCATCCAGCCGCACAATGTATTGCCCTTTGCAGGATGGAATAGCTAAATTCAGCGCATAAGGCACGTAGCGTTTTTCGTTGGTGAGTAGGTGAATGTTCGGGTATTTCTGTTGCCACACTCGAACGATGCAAACCGTACGATCCGTAGATTGACCGTCGATAATAAATAATTCTTTATCCCCTGGGTTGGCGCTGGTGAAAAAATGCAGCACCTTTTCGATGTACTTTTCTTCATTCCATGTGGGACATAATACCGAAAGTATCATGATTGCAGTTCGTTCTGCTTTTTTGGATGTAAATAAGAATAAAGGTAGTCCTAAATAAGTAATGCTAAATATTTATTGTAATGGCAGATGAAGTAT
>CAZFBN010000098.1:0-20301 GCA_964517145.1 uncultured Saprospiraceae bacterium | reverse complement strand
TTATGGTAAAGTGAATCAAAATTGGTTGGATTTTATTTTAGGAACAAGATATTAATTAATATGCGTGTTCGTCTGGCAGAAGTTTGAATTTTTTTGTAATTCAAATGTTTTACATAAAAGAAAGATATTTACATACGGATTTGAAAAACCTGGAATCGCTTTCGCAAATGATCGCTGTAAGCGATACTTCCCCTATAACTAAAATCAATTTATAAAAACAAACAATGCCAAGCCTCCCGACCTGGCACTATTTCCTTTCTGACTTCTCGCTTCTGACCTCCGACTTCCTCCTATAATCGCTTTACACTCGGCTTCAAATCTGTCAAATCCTTGATCTTCACCGGTTTACCTGTTTCAATACTATTTCGGGCGGCGATGCCAATGAGGATAGACATCGCCCCGTCGCGCGTACCAGCAGCGTGGCGCAGGGGGTCGGGTGCATCGGGATTGCGGAAGATGCGGTCTTGCAGGATTTTGTCACCACCGCCGTGTCCGCTGCGCACTTGCGGTATTTTGATGGATTCGTAATCGCTGAAGTTTTTCATCACGATAATTTCGTCATAAGCATCGGATTTTTCTTCTTCCTTTTGAGACATTTCCTGCGCGTGCAGCTCGGCTTGGCTGGCAGCGTCGAATTTGCCCTGCTGAAATGGAATGCCCTCCCAGGAATCAATGCGCCCGTTCATGCTGTTGAAGGCGATGCGCCAACCCTCATAAGGCGAGTACGTCGTAAGGGAGTAGCTGACCTGCACGTCATTTGCATAGCGGATTTGTACCGACATTTTGTCGTAGATGTCAATGTTTTCGCGCCACACGCAGCCGTCGCGTAGGTAGCCGTCGTGCTGTTCGTGGTCGGCGTAGAGTGCCATGAGGTGCTTGTCTTTGGTCATGTCCCAGTAAAATTTACAATTGTTCTTGTGCGGACACGGGCGACAATTGGTGTGCCGGAAGCTATTGTTCTTGCCATAATGTTCGAGTTTGCCATACGCGAAAACCTCGACGGGGTCTGAGTCAATCCACCAATTGAGCAGATCGAAGTGGTGCGTGGCTTTGTGCACCAGCAGGGAGCCGCCTTTGTTTTTGAAAGCGTGCCAGCGGCGGAAGTAATCGGCGCCGTGGTAAGTATTGAGATACCAGTGAAAGTCAACAGACGTAAGCTTCCCAACGCGCTCCTCGACAAGAAGTTCTTTGATTTTGGTAAACTGAATGCCGTAGCGATAGTTGAATCCAACAAGGACTTTACGTCCGGTTTTGCGTTCTGCATCTAGTATTTTTTGACATTTGACTTCGTCGGTGGTGAGTGGTTTTTCGGTGATAACGTCTGCGCCCATTTCGAGGGCTTTTACGATAAATTGATCGTGCGTAGAATCGACGGTGGTGACAATTACAATATCGGGTTTAGTGGTTTTAATCATTTTTTCAAAATCCGTGAAAGTCGGGCAGTTGGCACCGATGAATTTTTTGCCGTATTCCACCCGTCCAGGATTGATGTCGCACAAGCCAACAAATTCAACGATGTCGCTGTAATTGTCCATCACTGTTTTACCCCAAAATCCCGTGCCGCGTATGCCCGTGCCCACCATAGCGAGGCGTTTTTTTGCAAAAGGTGCTGACCCGACGGCAGCGCTGAGCGGATTGGCGAGTAAAGTACCGGCAGCCGCCATTCCGGTGGTGGCAATAAAATCACGGCGGTCAATGTTTTGTTTCATATTATAATAGTTTTAAGTGTCATTGAATTCTTCTCGCAGATTTTCGAAGCATCAAATCTATCCTGATAATCATATGAATACTGATTCATACAATATACGATCATTCGCAATTGCAATTCTTATTCAATTTGGTAGGAATGTTGGCGTTCTGACGCCGGAAATGGCTGTTTTGTTTCGCAAAATAAGGAAAACTCTCCTCATTCTTTAATTGTAACGTAATAAAAAATTGGGCAACCTTGCACTTTATAAAATCTGCGCGATTTTTTGCGTCCATATGAGGCGGTTTTCCTAATTTCACCTGGTAAACATTCTTCAAACACCAAATAATATGCAATATTTTTGTAAAACCCTATTGTTTGCACTGCCACTTTTGGCGGTTTTTGCTTGCCAGCAAAACTCGAAGGAAACGTATGCATCCACTGCGCCTGCCAATGATTATTTGAATTTCAAAACGCCTGGAGATGTGCAAGTGGCTGGTATTCAATTGATTGAACTGGATAATGGCTACCGGGTCTGGACAAAACGCTTTGGCAATAATCCAACGATGAAGGTGCTGCTGCTGCACGGCGGTCCGGCGATGACGCACGAGTACATGGAGTGTTTTGAAAGTTTTTTCCCACAGGCAAATATAGAATTTTATGAATATGACCAACTAGGGTCTTATTATTCTGATCAGCCAGAGGATACCAGCCTTTGGACGATTGAGCGCTTTGTGGAGGAAGTGGAGCAGGTGCGCCAGGCATTGAATTTAACAAAAGATAATTTTTATTTACTCGGAAATTCCTGGGGCGGCTTGCTGGCAATGGAATATGCGTTGAAATATCAAGATAATTTGAAAGGCTTGATTATATGTAATATGACGGCTGATTTTAATAAATATGAGGCTTATAATCAACAGTTACGCAGCCAGTTGCGTCCAAGTTTGCTGGACTCTTTAGAAGTATATGAAGACAAAGGCGATTATTTCAATCCTGCTTATGCCGAAATGGTTTTTAATGAATATTATACCAAACATTTATGTCGCTTGCCGGAATTTCCTGACCCGGTGATGCGCAGTTTTAAACATGTAAATAATAACGTATATGTATATATGCAAGGACCAAGTGAATTTGTGCCGGGCGGCATTTTGAAGGGCTGGAGTGTGTGGGATCGTTTGAAAGAACTCAAAGTGCCGACGCTGACGGTAGGTGCTAAATATGATACGATGAACCCCGACGAAATGGAGGAAATGAGTAAACTGGTGCAAAACGGCAGTTATTTATATTGCCCGAATGGCAGTCATTTAGCGATGTGGGACGATCAGCAGGTTTTTATGAATGGCGTGATTGATTTCATTAAAAAAGTAAATAAAAACTAAGCAATTTAAAAATTTGTTGCACAAAAAATTAGCCTTGTGTCAATGATACAAGGCTAATTTGATTGAACGAGTTTTCAATTAACGGCGGCGATCCCAGTTCAACAATTCATCTTCAATTTGAGCTTTCGTTTTACTAAGACGCGTTTGCAAACGCCCCAGCAATTGATCTTCCTTTCCTTCCTCGTACATCAAGTCATCGTCTGTCAATTCACCATAAGTGGACTTTAGCTTTCCTTTCAGCCAATTCCAGTTGCCACGCAAATAATCATTCATTGCAGCCATGATTTTTGTTTTTTTAGTTAAAAAATATCAATCTCCACTAAATATCCATCATTCTATTATAAAAAGGATAAGCAAGTAAGATGTTCAAGTCGGTTGTTGTAAATAACAACCATCCAACGCAGCAAATTTGCATTGGATGGTCAGATTTTATTACAAACTTTTATATTCAATTAAAATCTGCCTGGCGTCGTGGTCGGTTGTTCTTGATCGATACTACGCAAGCCGCCAAAATAATATTGAATGCCCACTGAAAAATCGAACGCGTGGGTGCGCGTATTGGATTCACGTGTAATGCCATCCAGATTAATATCGCTATTGCTGTTCGCAAAATTATATTTTACAAGCGCTTCCAAAGCAAAACCACTGTTGGAAAACACCGTAAAGCCCGGACCTACGCCAACTGTAACGATATTGTTATTGATTGTTTGGCTACTGCCATTGGACGAAGAAAACTGATCGCGGGAGCTGCCAAAACCGAGGGTCGCGCCGAGGAAAAATGCCTTGTCATCGGAAACGCCTACGTAATAACGCGCAAACGGACCAAATAATAAGTCGCTGTTTTCACTGCTTTGCTCCGGCGAATTTGGGTCGGTAATATCACTCTGCGAAGTGGTGCGATTGCCAATCACTTCCATGCCTACGCCGAAGGCAAAGTTGTTAGCAAAGAAATAACCGATACCAGGGCTGAAATTGAGCTGGGTAGAGGAACCTCCATCGCCGCTAAAATTGCCATCTGGGCTGTTCACATCCACTTCTGAATTGGAAGTAGAAAAACCAATACCGGTGCCCAGCATAAAATTACCTCTTGACGTATGTAAAAAGGTGCCCGCCTGCTGCGGTGCTTCGTATTGGTAGGGCAAAACCGTTGGAGTGGCAGATATAAAATTTGTACCACTAGTCTGCGCTATGATGTTGGCTGTCAGCAAAGTACAGCTTACTATCATCCATAAAGCATGCTTTTGTTTCATCATTTGGATTTTTTGTAGTGAGTTAATTTTGAATTGATTCATGGTTATAAAAAATAGCCCTTTATTACAAAGGATTATTACATTCCTAATAATAAAATTTACATGTAATCTTCCTTATTACCAGTGGAGGGAATTAATTTTAAATGCTGACCATTTTTATGAATAAGGGGTAGTGCGTGATTTTAAAACTAAAAAGTACCAAGTTAGGAAATGTTCAATTAAATACGATTGAATTTACAAAGTCATTTGATACGTTATACCTTAAAATGTAGGCTTCAACCTTTTCCAAATTTCTACAATTGAGCAAACAATCACAGGTACAACCCTTCCTTTTTAAAATTTTAACATTCTGAAAAAATCTAAATCCTAGGCTTATTCGTATGATAAGTCAACTTTTGCTTCGTTAACCCGTTTTGTCCAAACACCTTGGATGCCCCTTTTCTAAGACTAACGGTGCTTAAACTGTGATCTGGTTAGAAGTGATCTTGTGAAAGCACCTGAAAGCAACGCCTCGTAGATGCTGTAATCTGTTTTGTGAAATTTTGCATTCGAAAAAATAGTACAACAATACCAATGATTTTGTAAACGCGAAGCTTGACCTCCAGCTCAAGAGGTAAAATTTTTATTATTTCATTTTTTAATTAAAACCAAAAATCACCATGAAGACTTCCAAAATGATCTTCTCTGGCGCTATGCTATTATTCGCTTCTTTGTTTTTGTTCATCGCTTGTGAGGATGACGACAATGACAACAATGGCAATGTGCGCTTTGAAATCACCGATGCTCCGGTGGACGATACCAATGTGGAAGGTGTAATTGTTACAATTGTAGGCGTAGAAGTAGATGGTACACCGATTACTGATTTTGAAGGACCCGTTACTTTTAATCTGATGGATTATCGCGATGGCGAAGTGAAACGCCTTGGTTTTGCTGATCTTGATGCAGGTACCTACAACAATGTAACGCTTATTCTCGATTATGATAACGATCAAAATGGCAATGCACCCGGCGTTTATGTTCAAACGACCGATGGCGTAAAGCATGCGGTCAAAACCAGTGGCAACACTGACACTGAAATTACCGTAAACGGTAGTTTTACCGTAGATGAAAATGACAGCGACGAGACTGTCGTGATTGATTTTGATTTACGCAAAGCGATTAGCTACAGCCAAAGCGGCAGCACTTCCGATTACAGTTTGGTATCAGATACCGACCTGGATGCAGTGGCACGTTTAATTACTAAAGAAGATGCGGGCACGATTGAAGGCGACTTCGATGGTGATTTGTCGCAGGCTGGCGACGTCGTTGTGGTGTATGCTTACGAAAAAGGCTCCTTTAACATCACAGAGCGCCTGGGCAATGTAGCTTTTAAAAATGCAGTGACCAGCGCCGTTGTAGATGGAAATGAAGAGTTTACATTGAATTTCCTCGAAGAAGGCACCTATGAATTGCATTTTGTAGGCTATGAAGATGATAATAATGACGGCAGACTGGAAATGGTCGGCACCTTATTATTTGACATCTTGGGAGATATTAATCCAAACAATGTAACAGTGGATGCTAGTGAAACTGTGAACTTGAATTTGGAAATAACTGGCGTTACTCCTTTCTAAAAAGAATTGGTTATCAATTTATTAGAGGTTTACCAGACTCTTGGGTTTGGTAAACCTTATTTTTTTGCTCGCACACCTGAATAATTAATTTTATATTACTTTAATCGTGATGGATAAATATTGATATTGTAAAAAGAAGTAATCCTAAGAAAGATTTTTTTTAGAAAATTGATTATCAATATGTTTTGTCTTTTTATCCATTATTCATGTTATAATAAGCTGCTGGCTTGCATTTGCAATTTTATTTCCTTTACACCCGCTTTTAAAATGTTCAGGCACAACGCTATTTCCCGCAGGTGCGTACGAAAACTCAGCACTGCCAGGCGAATCCAAAACACACCGTCAATTTTGGTGGAGGTTAAAAACACACGCCCGTCCTGCTGCACATATCCTACCAGCTTTTCATTAAAAACATTGGCGTCACTGGCTTCTGGCACAAAGCGATAAATGGCAATGGACAAATCGGGGTACGGACCAACTTCAAAACCTAATTCCTGAATTTTTTCATAAAAATAACGGCACAGCCAGATTTTTTCTTCCAGCGCTGCTTTAAATGGCTGTAAACCAAACAAATGCAAAGGCATCCACAAGCGCAAGCCTCGGAAATGCTTGGTTAATTCTGGCGACAAATCCGCAGGAGATAATTCTTCTGCAATCTTCAACGCATCTTGCATATAATTTGCAACATAATGATGCGATGTAAATACCGATTCAATATTTTTTACCAAAATAACACCAATGCCAAATGGCAAAAACAAACCTTTGTGTGGATCAATCGCCAATGAATCTGAGCGTTCGATGCCTTTAAACCTGGATTTAACTTCATCTGTCAAAATAAAAAAGCCGCCATACGCCGCATCCACATGATACCACATATCATATTCCTGCGCCACATCTGCAATTTCATTTAGTGGATCCAACGCGCCAGCGTCCGTTGTGCCTGCCGAAGCGACCACTAAAAATGGTTTTAATCCATTGATAATATCCTGACGAATCATTTCACGCAGCGCCCTTACATCCATTCTAAAGTGAGCATCCATTGATACATAGCGCAGTTGAGCTTCTGCCAATCCGGCAATTCGCAATGCTTTTTGCACACAGTGATGGGTTTGATGCGTTACATAAATGGCTGCTTTTTCGACATCTTTGGAGCGAATATTTTTAAAATCACGTGCAGTTGTAATAGCGATTAAATTTGCAATGGAACCGCCGGAAGTGAGATTTCCTAATGCGGAAGCTGGGTAGCCCATGATTTCGCACAACCAGCGAATCAATTGATTTTCCATGCGCACCGCCCCTGAGCTGCTGAAAAAAATGCCCGCGTATTTGTTGCTCACCGCCGCTAAATAATCGCCCAACGCCGCAGGATACACCCCACCGCCAGGAATGTAACCCAAGTGCCCGCCCGAGGCAGAATTGATGCCCACGCGTTCTAAATGATGGTCGAGCAAATGTAATAGATGTGTAATATCTTTTGGTTCGTTTGTAATGTTTAGCTCCGTCAGCGCTTTGTTATTCGTTCCGACATACTCATATGCCTTGCGTTCAGGAAGGTCATTTAAAAAACGATCTACGTGCTGTTGAATTTTTTGGTTCCAATCGAGTCTTTGTTCAGCAGAAGGCTCCAATTTACAAGCTTCTTTTTCGAGCTGTCTCAGTTTTTCAAGCATGGTGTATTTTATTTGGACTACGAATTTAAAGATTTTGTTGATATCTTTAAAAGCTTTACCAAATAATGATATTTATTAACCTTCTGTTATAAAATTGGCAGCATCATGTCCAGATTACCTGCGATTTAAAACCCACCAAACTTCCATTATCTGCAACGCCGACTACATAGACGGGATGCTGCGGCGGCACCGAATCGTGATAATCTTCTCCGAGTACAACCACGGTGTGCTGGCGCAGATTATCTTTCATCAAATTGACCAAGGCAAGGGCTTTCGCATCCAATTCAAACGGATAATGTTGTGAAATAAACTTTGTAAAATGCTCTTCTGCTGGCACAAAGCGCGCTATTGCGTCCTTTGGATCGTCCAAATTCAATTTTAATGCTTTCGCAAATGTCTCTTCTGTCAAGTCGGTAATGCTTGCAGGAATGTGTATCGCTTCAATGGATTGGCTACCCTCCGAGCCAATGTCATCAAAAAAAAGCTCAGGTGTAAGTACCTGAATTTGATTAAAAATTTCCATAGGATGTAAATAAGTTGTGCCAGCGGCAGCACGTTTGAGCGAAAACGCCAATGGTAGCGTATCTTCTCCTAGCGCTCGGATGGCTTCGGTTTCTTGTAGCGACAGCCCGCCTGGCATAATTTCATATTGGGCAATCAATTTATCCTGCACAAATCGCATCCCTCGCTCCAGCACATCGCGCGTAATGCGCATATTACGTTGGTCCTCTTCTCGCAAAAAAGCATACAAAGCCTCCAAAAGTGCACGTTCATTGCCACTTTTATCATCGATGATGCGATTAAAATCCTGCCGACTCAATTGCCCGTCCGAGCCAGCGGCAACCCGCAATTCTTCAGCAGCTTGTTGAAGCGTGATTAACAAATCTTGCACCGTAAGGCGAGGCATGGGTTTGGGTTTAATGGTTCTTAGCTGAGTAGATTTAGCGAAGCGCTAAATTCGTAATAAAGATAAGTCAAAAATATATTCCGGCAGTATATTTTCGCCACTTAATTGTGCATCAAATCCTTTTATGGCTGTCGTCGAGCCATCGGCGCTATAAATCCAGGCTTTTTCTTTCTCCGGATCAATGAGCCAGGCGAGTTGAGCGCCATTTTCAATCCATTCTTCCATTTTTGCTTGTAAAGCTTTCAATTTATCGGTACTCGAACGAATTTCTACCACAAAATCCGGGCAAATCGGTGCAAAACTATTTTTTTCTTTTTTAGATAAAAGATTCCATTTTTCATTGGCGATCCAAGAGGTGTCAGCGCCGCGCATCGCACCGTTTGGCAACGTAAAACCGGCAGAAGGACTAAAAACCCAACCGCTTTTCGTCTTTGCGTTCCAATTGGAAACTTCACGATGCACAATACTTTCGTAAATACCTGTTAATGAAAATGTTGGAGCCATAATTGTAACATTACCATCTTTATCGCGCTCGATGCGCAAATCTTTATTCCGCTGGCAAAATTCCAGGAATTCCGCGTCGCTCATCGACGGAAAGTTAATTTCTAAAGGCGCATCTGCTACTCTGACCATAGGTTTCGATTTGGCTTAACTGCTCAAAGATACTGATTTTGCTGTGATAAATCAATGGTTTTAGACAATTGTCGCCTAAGGTAAGTCGGCAATCTTCCACACACCCAATGACTTATCTGCAAACGCACCATTCATTTCTGTGCATTTTTCATTTAGTATATGTAATGGTTCCGGGAAATTGAAAGGCACTTTTTCCAGATTCAATGGTCGCCAGCCACCAGTTATGATATCTTCATTTACCTCCTGCTCGGGAAACGTCGTTGTCATTAGATATGTTGATCTGCTTTTTTTAATATTTTCAATCGCTTTATGAATATCCTCAAATGACAAATGCACCAAACAATCCCTACAAAATATCATATCATAAGCGTCTAACTCATCTTTTAATAAATCCAGTTGTAAAAATGTAATGTTTTTCTTTTTATATTTTTTCTGATTCGATGTAATAATATGCTCCACAATATCACCACCGGTATAATGAATACCTTCCATATCCAATTTTTGCATCCAATTAAAATCGCCGCAGGGCAGATCCAAAAACGCTTTCACATTTAGTTGGCGTAAAATATCCGGTAAATGATTAATAATTTCTGCCGTTTGTTGTAAAGAAGAGCCAATTCCAGAGATAGATTCTGATTCCAGCCATGTATTCGTTCGCGAAATTTCCGTAAAAATCTCCTCCGTAGATTTACCTTCAAAGGCAGCGCCATCAGCATAATTGTATAATTTGGAGCGATTTTCTTTCATTTTATTATAATTTTTAACATTTTAAACAAAATTAAGCTCACGTTTACGAAACTTTTGAAGTTTCGTAAACGTAAAAATTTCCTGGATTTTGTGTATAAAAATATGTAACTTGTGGTAATTTTTTTAAATGCCAAAAAATACAGCGCAGGTTTATCAATCCATCCTTGCCAGATTAATACTATTTTAAATCGATAAGGACGCATTGATTTTTATTACAATAGCTTGATTATCAATACCGCGCTCACCGTTCGCCAGATAACTTTTGAAAATTGGCAAGTCTTTAAGCTTTATAATAAAAAAAGAGTTGCAGCCCAATGGCTACAACCCATTTCGTCTTTACCTTGATAAAAAAATCCCTAATTCTGAATATCAAAAATCAAATGTCTGCCAATTGAATGGAGCATCCGAAGGTCAAAAAGCTAAAAGCCTCGCGATGATCTCCGATTTTACATTACGCCATCACCATAACCGATTTTACAGTCTTGACGATGCGAGCTGCTACTTTGTAAGGATCCGCTGCGGAGTTAGGGCGGCGATCTTCCAAATAGCCTTTCCAGCCACGTTCAACCGTAGCAATTGGAATACGGATGGAAGCACCACGGTCGGACACACCATAGCTAAACTTATCAATAGATTGCGTTTCGTGCTTACCCGTCAGGCGCAAGTGGTTGTCAGGACCATACACGGCGATATGCTCTGCAATAACCGGGCGGAACGCTTCCAGCACGTCAACATAAATATCTTTGCTACCTGCTTCGCGCAGCAAGGAATTAGAGAAGTTAGCGTGCATACCAGAGCCATTCCAATCGCCTTGCAGCGGTTTGCAATGCCAGTTCACAGCTACGCCATAACTTTCGCCTACGCGCTCCAGCAAGTAACGCGCTACCCAAATTTGATCACCAGCTGCTTTTGCACCTTTTGCAAAAATCTGGAATTCCCACTGTCCGGTTGCTACCTCGGCATTGATACCTTCTACATTCAAACCCGCTTCCAGACACATATCCAAATGTTCTTCTACGATTTCGCGACCAAAAGCTTTGCCATAACCAACCGAACAATAGTAAGGACCCTGCGGTGCTGGGAAGCCGTTTTCCGGGAAGCCCAGCGGCTTGTTGTTTTCTACATTCCAAAGGAAATATTCTTGTTCAAAACCAAACCAGAAATCGTTGTCATCATCTTCAATTGTTGCACGACCGTTGGATTCGTGTGGTGTTCCGTCGGCATTCAATACCTCCGTCATCACCAACCAAGCGTTTTTACGACCTGGATCAGGAAACAAAGCGACCGGTTTCAGCAAGCAGTCAGAAGAATTACCCGGAGCTTGTTCAGTAGAGCTTCCATCAAACGACCACATTGGCACATCTTCCAATTTGCCACTGAAGTCTTTCACAATTTTCGTCTTGCTACGTAAGCTTTGCATTGGCTTGTAGCCATCCAACCAAATGTACTCTAATTTCGCTTTATTCATGTTTTAAAAATTAATTATAGATTAAGCAAATTGATTTTAAGATTCCTTTTGTTAGCTCAGACTCTTTCAATCTCCTCAGGACAAAGCAACTCAGGAATCTCTCCTTCAGCATTTGCTAAAATTTGTAAATTGCTGCAAAGAGCAGTCCGGCGTTGCTTTTTGTATCTTTGCCATCCGTGTCTTGAAAATACCCTTCCTTTGAAGTGGTGTCGATTCTGAATTCTGGAATAAAAGTCAGCGGACCAGCCTTGATATTTCCAGAGAGCGTCCACGCTAAAATGCTGTTGTCCGCCACCCCAGTTATCACGCCATCCTGGTCACTAATATACTCTGCGCGCAGTGCGATTTTGGCAGCTTCCGTCAGCGGGTAGTTGGCATAAATGGCAGAGCCAAACCAACTATTCGTTTCCCCTTCAGCAGGATCAAACATTCGGTCGGTCACATTCAGCCCCAGCCCAAGTTTGCCCAACGCCAGCGTAGCCGTCAAATCCACCTGATGGTTAAAAATGTCAGGTGTTGCGTCTGTTTCTTCTGCAAATTTGCCATCCAGGTAATTCAAGTAAACCGCCAGTGTACCATCGTTGTAAGACAATTGCGCACCGATGTGTTTGCCTGGTACCACGTCAATTTTTGTATCCGTATCGTTGAACACTCCCAACATCGCGCCGAACTTTTCCGACAGCTTGAAGTTTGCCTTCAGACCCGTATGGTAAAAAGGTCCGTTGGTAAACATATAAGAAGTGCTATAATTCATATTTAATGGAGCATCAATTACTTCGTAACCAACAAACGTTCCAAAATTTCCTAATGTCAAAGTGATCCAATCAGCTGGCGTGTAGGTCACGTACAATTGCTTGATGAGGGTCAGCGTAGAAATTTTTCCCGCCGCATCCACATAGCCATTGGCACCTTCCGCACGCGAACCGAACGCCAAATCAGCCGTGAACCCAAATTTGCCGGTTTTTGAAAACACCACATTTGCCATGCCCAACGCAAAAGAATTATGCGATGATGTAAAGCTGGTGGTAAAAGATTTTTCGTTAAACCCGTACAAATAATAAGCATCTACTGCGCCACTGATTTCAAAAGGAGCCGCTTGCTCTGCTTCTACCGCCGCTGCCGTCTCTGCTGCGGCGCTTGTTTCCTGTGCCTTTGCCAGTAAAACCGTTGAAAAAATAAAAGCCACTACCGCTGTTAAGTGTAACAGAGTTCTTCTCATAATGCCAATTTTTTGTTTGAAAGTCTGGAAATTGATTTGAAACCTGATTTTATCCAGCCGACGACTCAAAAAATCGGTAAACCATTTTTCCGGTGCTTTCAAAAAGTTTTGACAAAATGATCGCTCCGTTGTATATTTGTATTTCCAACTGAGAATTCGGTTTACCGTGTTCTTAGAAATGCCCCTGAGGTGTTGCCGCACTTTCAGGGGTTTATTTTTAATATCGCTTTTATTGCCTAAGTTGCTATCAAATAAAAATAAAAACCTATTACAATCCATTGAATTGTAAGCAAATACAAATTCCGTTAATTTAAATTTGGGATAAGGCTAGGCAAGTATGCTGTTTGAATAATTTGATCTTTTTTCTTTTTTCGTAGATTTTTGAAAGAGCTGTAAGCACTTTTTCAATATTCTGGTGTTTCTTCTAATATCTACATCAAAGTTTTAACAAAAATAAAAGGAATGAAGAGCAGATACAAGAGGACATTTATGACAGCGTGTCAAATCTAAAGCCGAATATTTTTACTCTAAAAAACTGATTATCAATCAATTAATTCCCTAAAATTTGTTATGTCCAACGCACCCAAGGAGCAGTTGTTTAGCTTAATAAAATCTTTAACCAAAGCAGAGAAACGAAACTTCAAGTTGTACGCCAACCGCTTTGATAATAGTGGCGATACAAAGTTCATTCAGCTCTTTGATGCAATGGATAAATTGATAGAATATGATGACGACCTGGTAATCAAGCGTTTAAATGGTGTTGAAAAAAGTAATCTCCCCAATTTGAAGCGCCATTTGTACAAACAAATCCTGATTAGCCTTCGGCTTATTTACATTCAAAAAAATATTGACATTGAAATTCGTGAACAGCTTGATTTCGCACGTATTTTGTACAGCAAAGGCATGTACATGCAGTCGCTAAAATTGCTGGAACGCATTAAGCAAACGGCGATTGAACACAATCAGGATATTTTACATCTCGAAATTTTAGAATTTCAGAAACATATCGAAGCGCGGCACATCACGCGCAGCCGTCGGGTGAAGGGCAAAATGGAGAACCTTTTGTCGGAATCCGCTCACCGCAGCTTGATTACGTTATCTACCAGCCTATTTTTCAATTTCAACATTGAGGTGCACGGCTATTACATTGAGCACGGGCACGCCCGCAACGACCAGGATGCCGAGGCTGCGAAAGATTTTTATCAAAGCCACTACCCGGCGCTCCCCTTGCGAGAGCATACCACGTTTTTTGAACGGGTCAATTTATTTCAGGCTCAAATGTGGTACGCCTATATTTTGCTGGATTTCCCGGCTTGTCGCGAACATGCTTTGCAGTGGGTCAATCTTTTTGCGGAGTACCCGCAAATGAAAGAGAAAGACCCCGACCTGTACATGCGAGCGCTGTACTATACGTTGGTGTTTTTGTATTTCATGCGCGATTACGATCGCTATGTGCAGTATCTGCGCGAGTTTGAGCAGTTTGAAAGTTCCATCATGGAACAATTAAACACCAATTCGAGCATGATCGCCTTTGTATATTTGTACCTTTCCAAACTCAATTTTTATTTGCTTACTGGCGACTATGAAGGTGGGACGGCGCTTATTAAAGAAATTTTAAATGCGATTCCACAATATGAACGATACACGGATGTGCATCGCATTCTTTTATTTTATTATAAATTTGCTTATCTGTATTTTGGCTTAGGTCAGTTTAGTAAAGCCCTAGATTTTCTCAATCAAGTGATTTTGCTCAACCATGGCTACCTGCGCGAAGATTTGCATCACAATGCTCAATTGCTGCATTTGATTTGTCATTATGAGTTGGGCAATATAGAGTTGATTTCCTATCGTACCCCTGCTGTGCAGCGGGCATTTGCGCAAGCAAAAGAGGTGAGCAAAGTGCAAAAAATGACCTTGCTGTTTATAAAAAAACTTGCTACGATTCCTCCGTCCGAAACCAGAACTGCCTTCACGGATTTTGCCAAAGAATTGGAAAAGTATGCCGATAGCGCCTACGAACGAAAGGCGCTGCTTTATCTGGATATTCCTGCCTGGGTAGCCAGCCATTTGCAGCATAAACCGGTGCATGAAATCAAGGCAAACAAAATCAGCCAAACTTTGAATTCTAAAGCAGAACCCTCCTGATCGTCTTTTTTTAAATAAAAATTTTTTCAATCATAAGTAGATAATTGTGAACGCAGGCTGTATTTTTAAGTGCAATTTTTACACAAGACCTGCTATGCGAATTTATACCCTTGCTGTCCTTCTTTTCTTTGCTGGATTTGCGTTTGCCCAAAAGCCAGATACGCTCATCGCCGATCCGCCCGATGAATTACAACAATTGATTGAGGATTTTTTACAAAACACCGATAGCGAAGGTGCTTTTGATTTTAATACCATTTTTGAACGATTGGAAGATTTTCGCAATGATCCGATCAATTTAAATAAAGCAAATGAAGCAATTATGCGCGATCTTGGCTTGCTCAGCGATGCGCAGATTTTGGATTTGCTGGCGTACCGGCAGTTGGCGGGCGATTTGATTGCTGTTTATGAATTGCAAGCGATTCCAAGCTTTGACCTGGCGACCATTCGCAGGATTCTCCCTTTTGTGACCGTCAAAGGCGGTTTAGATGATTATCAGATTCCATTGTCGGAAATGTTGAAAAATGGACGCGATGAAGTTTTTGTGCGTTGGTCCAAAATTCTGGAGCAGCAAAAGGGGTTTTCGAGTACTGCCGACAGCCGCTACCTTGGCGACCCAAATCAACTGTATGTGCGCTACCGCCATGCGTATGGCACGCGCCTGAGCTACGGCATCACGGCGGAAAAAGATCGTGGGGAAGAATTTTTTAAAGGCAGCAACGTACAAGGTTTTGACTTTTATTCTGCGCATCTGTTTGCGCGCGATTTGAATAAAACGGTGAAAGCAGTAGCGCTGGGCGATTATTCCATCAGCATTGGGCAAGGTTTGATGGTTTACACGGGTTTTGGTATTGGAAAATCGAGCAGCCCTTTGGTGCTAAAACGAACCGGACGAGTGCTAAACGCTTATACTTCTGCCAATGAAGTAAATTTTTTTCGGGGTGCTGCCACTACCCTATCGTTGACAAAACATTTTGATTTTACAGTATTTACATCTTTTAAAAAACGAGATGGGAACTTGAGTTCCGCTGACACTGCTATTTCTGACATTGACGTCCGCGCTTTTACGGCATTCGATTTAGACGGTTTGCACCGAACGCCTGCTGAAATTGCTGATGAAAAAGTTTTAAAACAAACTACTTTTGGCGGAAGCCTAAAATGGAAAAACAACTTTAGTCATTTGGCAATCAATGTATTGTATGATCGATTTGATAAAATTTTACAACGCCGGATTCAACCTTATAACCAATTTGCATTCAATGACGACCGATTACTAAATGGCAGCATAGATTATTCACTGCTGTGGCGAAATTTTAATTTTTTTGGAGAAACGGCAGCGAGTGACAATGGTGCCATTGCAACGTTGAACAGCGTACTGCTGAGTCTGGACAGAGCAGTGGATTTTGCCATGGTATATCGGCACTATCCCAAGCATTATCAGGCTTTGAATGCCAATCCTTTTGGTGAAGCGACGGGAGCAGCGAATGAAGACGGACTTTATGTTGGCTTGGAAATGCGCCCTGTCAAAAATTGGACGTTGAGCGCATATTTTGATGCCTGGCAGCATCCTTGGCTGCGATTTCAGGTGAACGCACCTTCGAGGGGTTGGGAATATCGGGCGAGATTGAGCTACGAATTGCGGCGGCGCCTGCGCGCGTATGTCGAGGTGCGGGAAGAAGTGAAAGAAGGTAATGCGCCTGACACGGAGAATAAAGTGAATATTTTGATAGAAAATCGAATTTTCCAAACGCGTTTACACCTTGAAAATCAGCTTACTAAGTTTTTAGAATTGCGCAGCCGACTGGATTGGGGCTTTTCTAAAAGTGGAGATAGTGGGCGTAGTGCAGGATTCGCCGTTTATCAAGATGTCCTCTTTCGCCCGCTTGATTTTCCCTTGTCCTTCACTGCTCGGTTTTCTATTTTTGATACCCAGGGTTTTGGCACGCGTTTTTATGCTTATGAAAATGATGTACTCTATAATTTTTCCATTCCAGCTTATTACAATCGTGGTACCCGATTTTACATCAATATAAGGTATCGTCTGAGTCGAAACATCACATTGGAAGGACGCATTGCACAAACTTATTGGGCAAATCAACCCACCATCGGCAGCGGCACAGAAGCCATCAACGGACAAAACCGAACGCAGGTGAGCGCTCAGTTGCGTTGGAAATTCTAAATAGGCGCATCGTTTTATGCGATCAAATTGCTGACAGCACTCGAAGTATTTTTTGTAAAAGCCACTACTTTCAACTATTGACCATTGACTTTCGACTACAAACTTTCGCCCAAGAAACCACTCACTGCTCTAGTTTCTGAATGCTATCACGGCGAATGAACTCCCGAATTTGCGGCGCTTCTTTGATAATTTTACTCTTCGAAGCATTTTTCAGTAGTTTTTTACGCACCTCCTCTGCTTTGTCAGGCATATTCAAGTTGGTATAAATATTAATCAAAGTCGTGTAAGCCCTTACATTTTTGGGGTCTTGCCGAATGAGTTGCTCCGCTGTTTTGATGGATTCTTCATAATCACCCAAGCTTTTGGTGGCTTCTGCTTTTCTAATGAGCGCCTTGGTATCCTTCGGATTTTGCTGCAATTCTTGTTCTGCTTCTTCTTTCACCTCCTGTTTTTCCTTCAATTTCTGGCGCACCAAATTGAGTTGCCCGCGCACTAAGCTGTCTTCCGGATTTTCCTGACGAACTTTTTCCAAATCCTGCCGTGCTTCTTCCAGGTTTTCCGCTTTCAAATGCGCCACACCGCGCTGCGTCAGGGTGCTGATGTCGCCTGGCGAGTTTTCCAATCGAGTGTTGTAATCCTGAATAGCCGCCAAATAATCGCCGCGTTCGTACAGCAATGCTGCTCGATTTTCTAGTGCAAAATTATAATTTGGGTGCTCTACCAACACCTGGTCGTAAGTGGTAAGCGCAGATTCCGTTTGTCCATTTTTGATATAAGCATCCGCCAATACCATATTGCGCAGCATGAAAGTGCCCGAATCTACTGGCGCTGCGGTTTGAAGCAAGTCAATTGCCTGGTCAATCTGATTGGCTTCATACGCCACTACTCCCAATAGCAACTGCAACAATTGTTGTTCGATATTGCCGGTCACTTCGCCGCTGGTACCGATGCTGGAAATCGAAGTCACGGTGTCCACCTGGGTACGTTCGTTGATGCTCAATTTTACAAATTGAAACTGCTCGCCAATATCTAAAAATTTATAACGAGTGGTAATAATCGCACCTTCCGTTTTTGGTTCTTCCGTACCAAAAATCACCAATTTTGCCCGACAACCTTCTGCGAAATTAGAGGCAGTCTGCACATCCACTGGTAGCAGTTCATTATCGCCCTTGTCATTAAAAATACCAATGTCCATGTTAAGCTGATGCTGGTCGCGCAGTTCGCCCAAACGAGACTGGATTAATTTGTGTGTTTGCAAAGAATTTTGAGTTCCCCCCACCGTCAAGTACCTGAATAACAGCACATTAAATGGAGAATCTGTTTTATACGCTGGGCAGCTATCTAAATTTTGCACTACATCGGGTTTGCTACCATTATTGTTTCGCAATGCAAAAATGCCCAGAACTGCAATAACCAACACACCCGCGCCAATATACAACCAGGTGCGATTTTTTGAAACAAGTTTTGGAGTAGTTTCAAAAGAAGTTTTTCCTTCTTCCAAATGATCCAAAATGTTCAAAACTTGATTAATAACCTGATTATAGTTCAGTTTTGCATTATCAAAACTAATAATACCTAGCCCTTCATCTTTTTTGGTACGTTGAAATAAGGATTGCGCCTGAATGGCAGCATGATACAATTCTTCATATTGCTCCTCCGGTTCGAGTGCAGCAACCAATTGTTCGAGCGCCCGTTCCGTTTCGCCCTCTCCGATCAGTTTTTTGACATTTTCAATAACTTGTAGCTTGTCCATTGATGTTGGTTTAAGGCATTTCTAAGTTTAAAGTGCCAGCAATTGACAGTAGAATCGCTGCTTTTGAGCAACATTCCAACTTCTAAACGCATTTTACTGTTTTCCAAGTTCCTCCGCTCTGCGCAATGCTGCCACTGCTCCGGCAATAATATCTCGATGCACAGCATTTTCCTGGTAGCTTCTCAAAGCAGCTTCGGTGGTGCCGCCTTTGGAGGCAACCCTGCTAATCCATTCGTTACAAGATAGATTAGTTGCTTGATATAATTCCACTGCGCCCGCAAAAGTTTGGCTCACCAACAATTCTGCTTCCGACTCGTTGAAACCCATGTTCTTCGCGGCGTCCATCATCGCATTCATAAAAAACCAGACATAAGCGGGTCCGCTTCCTGAAATGGCAGTTGCTGCGTCAATTGCCGATTCTTGCTCGACATACACCGTTTTTCCGGTCGTATTTAATAAATTTTGAACCGTTACCAGCTCTATCCGGGTCACTTCATCTGATGAGGTGAAGGCGGTCATTCCCCGACCAATTTGTGCCGGTAAATTTGGCATGGCGCGAATGATTTTCCGTACGCCCAACGCTTCTGCAATGAATTGAATCTTAACTCCCGCCATTATAGACAAAAAAACCTGCTGCGGATGCACCAGTGATTTTATATTGTTAAACAATACTGGAGCATCTTGGGGCTTTACCGCCAGTATGATCAAATCTGCTTTTCCGATACATCCTTCGGGCGAGCCAAATACTTGCCCAATATCGCTTTTCGCTAATTCCTCCGCTTTTTCAGGCGATTTTTCCAATATCATCATAGCTTCCTTCTTTGCAATATGCGACCGTAAAAAGCTTTGCGCATAGGTAGAACCCATGTTTCCTCCACCAATAATCAGGATGTTCATAGTTGTAAAATTGACGTTCTAAAAAACAAAGTTATTGCTACTATTCAAGCATTTAAGCCATTGTTAACTTTTTTTATATTTTTTTTTCGACGAACCAACCGGCGAACCTAAAAAATACTTACTCAAAGTGTAAACATCTTTTGCATTTTGTAGTTGATACCCAAAAAATTGTCCAAAAAAGAAAGCAAGGATCAGGCAATGGCAAGGAAGAAAAAAACAAACGATTATCAAAAAGCGCACACCAATATTTTGCACACCGCTTCTTGGCTTAATTTGCAGGCGACCCAATCGCTCAAACATTTGGGCATTTCTCCGCAGCAATTCAACGTGTTACGTATTTTAAATGAATATTATCCTAATCCGGCTACTATCAAAATTCTGACAGAACGAATGGTGGATAAAATGTCGAACGCCTCTCGTTTGGTGGAAAAACTGAAACAAAAGGGCTTGGTTGAACGGGAAGCTTCCGAGGAAGATCGCCGCCGGGTCAATGTTTTCATCACTTCCAACGGTTTGACGCTGGTAGAAAAAGCCAGTCAGGCGCTGGAAGATCAGGTGGAAAAAAAAATGAAAAAACTGAAACCGGAAGACGTTGGTTTATTGAATGCCATTTTGGATCAGTTGCATGGTTAAACTTTTCTTAAATTCACCTCTAAATAACATCGCTTGATGTTTAAACTTTAATTTTGTATCCAATAAAATTTTAGAAAACAAAACAATCGGAACATGAAAAAGACTTTTGCAATTTTAACGCTCA
>CAZFBN010000097.1:0-21128 GCA_964517145.1 uncultured Saprospiraceae bacterium | reverse complement strand
TTTCGCTAATTTAACCTTTCTTTTTTCCCTAGCATTACTTGTTTAGTTCTACCAGAATAAAAATGTTTGATCTTGCCAGAGGCAAGCTAATAAGGTACAGGACAAAAAAAGATGGAATCAAGTGTCGCCAACTCATACCAGAAGTAACCTTTTGAAGTACTAAGGGTTTGTAATAACCATATTGATAGTACTGTGAAAACAACTTTTTTACAGAATCTCGTACATAATAAACTACTTCTAATTCAGGTAACATAAGAATACGGAAACCGGCACGATTAAGACGATAATGAAATTCATCATCTTGATTTCTTATCAATTCTTCATCTAATAATCCTATTTTGTCAAATACTCTCCGATGGTAGACTGCAAATGCTACACTATCTACATACATACGCTTACGGGTAGTACGAAAAGGCGTATTTCCCACTCCAAACCTAGAACTCATTGCCTTTGCAATAGCTTTTCCAATTAAATTTTTCCCCTCCTGTACCAAAAAGCCTCCTGCAACGTCACATTGCCCAGATTCTATCGCATTTATGCAAGCCGCAAAATAATCCATGGGATAAATAGCATGAGCACCAATTAGTGCGATATATTTTCCATTACTACTTTTAAATGCTTTATTAAATCCTTGGCTAACATAACGATCAGGATTATCAATTAAATAAATGTTATTATCAAAATAACTAAGTTCTTTTATTTTCTCTCTAGTTCCATCTAATGACCCTCCATCAACAATGAAAATTTCTTTACTAACAGAGTCTAATTGTTTAATGGATTTTAGAAGTGCTTCAATATGAGCACGTTCATTTAAAGTTGGAATAATAACCGAAAGCATAATTATAAAAAACAAGTATTAATAACTTTAATAAGATTTTGTTTTCTATTTTCTAAATTATAATGCTTTAAAACAAAATTTTGAATAGCCTGAGATGTATAGCTAAACTCATTGGCATTGTGTGAAATTTTTTGAGCAATATCCTCTTTTGATATAACATCTAAATAAATTCCAAATTCTTTGATAACCTCGGGTAAAGCACCCTCTTTTGATATTATAGGAATACACCCTGCTTGCATCGCTTCTACTACGCTCATTCCAAAACCTTCATGTAAAGAAGGTTGAACGTAATATTTACACCTCATCATTAATTCATCTAATTCAGCCCTTGTTATATATCCCTTAATTTCTACATTTGAAGTGGCTCTTGACTGTAAAATTTTGTAACTATCATCTTGCCATTTTCCTACTTGTATGAATTGATAATCTTTTAGTAAAGATGCCGTTTCTACAAAAGGTAGAATGCCCTTACGAAGTAAGTTTTCTTTCGATACATTACCGACATTCAGCACAATTTTTAACTTTTCGCTTGCCTCAATGCTTCGCTCAGGAATGCCATGGTAAATTACATCTATTTTATTTTTTGTACTCCCTACTGCGTGAATAGTTTCTTGTCTAGTAAACTGTGAGTTACAGATTAAACGATCAGCTTGTTTAAGGTTCCAATTAGTTATCAACCTGCTCCACCAACGACGCTGATTACCATATTTAGCAATTTTGATATTTGCCGTATCGTAACCACCCGTTATCAAAACTACTCTCCGTTTTAGAATTTTGGCGAATAGAACGGGCAAAAATGTATGCCAAGATGAAAACCACCCAAACACAAGATCATTCCGCCTTACAGCTTTCCAAATTTCGATGGGACGAAGTGATGCTTTATTTCTTACATATAATTCTTCTACGTAAAAAACTTCCCGTAATAAATCTAAATCTATCTTAACAAAAGAACTTAGTGCATTGTGCACAAAAAGAATTTTTATTTTCACCGACTGAAAAAGCATTTAATTTCTTCAATAACTTTTGCTTGTTCTGGCTCCCGTAGGGCTAGGTACAACGGAATTCTTATAAGACAATCGGTGTAGCGATCAGCATTTGAAAGCACTTTGCCATTATAATGATTTTTAAAATATTTCGATTGATGCAAAGATAAATAATGGAAAGGAGCCTGAATATTCTTAGCCCGCAAATACTGCATAAGATCGTCCCTTTCCTCTCCACTACGGCATACCAAATAAAAGATATGCCCATTATGCCTGGCGTAATCCGGTACATGAGGAAGCTCAAAGAAGCCTTTTTCAGATAACTCTTTTAAAGCAACAAAGTAATTATTCCAGCGCTTGAGGCGTTCCTGATGAATAAACTCAATTTGTTGAAGTTGGGCGTATAGAAATGCAGCGAGTACATCTGAAGGCAGATAGGAAGACCCAATATCCACCCATCCGTATTTATCCACTTCACCTCTATAAAATGCGGCTCGATTTGTTCCTTTTTCACGGATTATCTCAGCCCGCTTTACAAATGCCGGATCATTTATTGTCAATAATCCACCTTCCCCACAGGTGATATTTTTAGTATCATGAAAGGAAAAACATCCAAGATTCCCAATTCCCCCCAAAGGTTTGTCCTTGTAAAAAGCATTAATACCCTGTGCAGCATCTTCAATGACGATAATGTTGTTTTCATGTGCTATTTCCAGAATGGGGTCCATATCTACTGCAATACCGGCATAATGCACTACCACAATTACTTTGGTTTTACGAGATATATATTGTTCCAGTTTTTGTACATCAAGATTTGGATTATGCATACCACTGTCGGCAAATACAATATTCGCACCACGTAACATAAAAGCATTTGCAGTAGAAACGAAAGTATAAGATGGCATAATCACTTCATCCCCAGGTTGTACAGCGGCTAATAATGCTGCCATTTCCAGCGAATGTGTACAAGAGGTAGTCAAATAACTTTTTTGAAACCCATATCGCTCTTCAAAAAAACGATGGCATTTTTTTGTAAATTCCCCATCTCCAGAAAGTCTATCTGATTGTAATGCTTGGTGGATATAACTGAGTTCGTTCCCAGTTAGATAAAACTGATTAAATGGTATTTTCATACAAATTGCTTAATGACCTGTGTAATTTGCATAACATATGTTTCTAAACTAAAATGATCCTTCGCCCATTGGCGATTGATTTCGATTGCTGATTTGCGTCTATCCTCAGATTCAAAATACATCATAATTTCCTCCATTTCTTTAATACTCCTGTTTTTAAATAACTGAACTCCTTTACAACCATTCACCATTTCTTCTAAACCAGGAATACTACTGACTCCAGCAGGCAAACCTGCTGCCAATGCCCCAATCAACGATAATGGAGAAGTATCTTTTTCTACAGAAGGGTAAATGAAAATATCCATTGCCGCCAGTATCGCTCCTAAGTCAGTACGGTATCCTGGCATAATAACCCTATTTGTTAAATTATATTGAGCAATTTTATTTTTTAAGTAACTTAAGTATTCCTCTTCTCCAAAAAGTGGAGAGCCAATTAAGAGTAAAAAAGCGTTGGGGTGTTTTGCAGCATATTTTGAAAATGCTGCTAAAAGTAAATGCTGCCCCTTCCAGGGAGTCAATCTGGCAATATGACCTATCACATATGCATTCGTCGGAATGTTTAATATTTTACGGATTTCATCGCGAATATCCGGTTGATAAAAGGTATCAACATCTACTCCATTAAATATAACTTTTGTTTTTCGTTGTGCGCTGTTTGGCAATTGTTGTATGATAGACATTCCGTCTGCAATTAAAAAATCTGCCAAGCGGTTAGCATAGTAACCAAATATTTTTTTATATAATCCTAAATAACGCTCGCTAATAAAATCCTGCAAATGCCAGATACAAGGAATTCCAGCTGTTTTACAAGCCAATCCACCTGCAAAATGTGCTCCCATCCCTTTAGTCAGAACTATATCCGGAGGATTTTCCTGCCAAAAGGAGTATAGTTGATTTGCATACCATCTAATCTGGTGCCAATTTTGCCACATTGCTTTAAAATTCGGCAATCTTATCCAGTCATTCCAAATTGAGAAGCTGGTACCTTTTAAAGCTGGCTTAGGTAGAATGCAGTAATTAATTTCAGAATCCCTACAAAGACCTGAAAACACTCCTTCTTCTGGTAGAATAATCATTGGATTTATACTTGAATCTACTTTCAACCCTAGAAGCAAATTCAAGCTACTATGTTGGACGCCTCCCATTTCGGAGGCATCTTCCAATAAACATAGTTTGAGAGATTTTCTGAATGTATTCACTGGGGACTTTTTTCAAGTTTTAGAACTTCTATTTCTTTTAGTTTTGTATAAGACAGAAAATAGTAAAAAGACAAATAGATCGCTAAAAAAAAACCTCTCCAACCATCTCTAAACCCCTGAAGCCACAAATAACGATGTGCAAACACTAACCAAGGATACACCAACCAGCGCACGTAAGAAAATTTCCGTCCTTTCTTTTTTAATTCATCTGCTTCATAGCGAGTGTATCGATCTAAGTTTCGGACTTGTTTGGAAATAGAGGGCATACCATAATGTAAAATATGTGATTTCATATAGCGATACTCCCCTGGTACCCTAATATTAGAGTGTACCTCTCTATCAAACCAACTCCCCTCCTTTGTTCTAAAAAGCCTGTTTTCCCAATCCGGATAAATACCTCCAAATCGAACCCACTTTCCTAACATGTGATTTTTTCTAGGAAAACGAAAGCAATGTACTGCAACTGGACAAGAAGCAATATACGCTCTAATCTCTTCTTCAGCACCATATTCTAAAATTTCATCAGTGTCTATTTGTAATGTCCATTCAGTATCAATATATTGTAGCGCCCAATTCTTTTGTTTTGCTGAATTTATATACTTATGTTGAATAATTTTGGCACCATAAGACTGCACGAGTTCTAAAGTTCCATCTGTGCTAAAAGAATCAACCACTAATAGTTCATCTGCCCATTTTATTGACTCAAGCGTTGCTTGAACATAAGACGCACAATTAAATGTTGGAAGTAGCACTGTGATTCCTGATCTCTTCATTGATTTGTCTTTTTCGATTGTATCTTCTTTTATTACACTCTGTATATATTAGCTTTTTATAAACGTGCAAAGTTACCCAGATAAAAAATAGGGGGATACCGGATTGCACTAACATATAGTGTCCATTGATTAATAGCATGATACCTACACTGGTGAAGCACATGAGTAATACAACCAAATTTTGTTTTTCACGCTGAATAATAAATGTGTTTGATCTCAATTTCAATGTACTAAAGTACGTATTAAGGTAGGCGCTAAAAAAAATAATCCCTGGTAAAACCCCTAACTCTGCTGTCAGCTGAATGAAATCACTATGTACCCAACCTGCACCTCCCCAGCCAGTTCCCCATGGATGCTCAAGAATGTTCTGTAAAGCATGTTTAATACGCATATTGCGGTCATAGCCACTGCTATCTGCAGCATAATCTGCTTTACCTTGCAGCGCTACGATACCAGACATGAATCTATCCTTAGTGCTTTGCCCAATAAACCTAGTAATTATTGTTATTCCTACTACTATACTTCCCAAAAGTAAAGGAAACCAACTACGCTTTAGTACCTTTACGTAAAGGTGGAGGTAAATTATTATGAGGAGTATTAGAGTTAACCAATCAGCTCTGTTTCCTGCAATATACAGTGCAAGCAAATTCAATAATAATATTGTAGTAAATACCATATAATTACGAAAAAAAGAATAATATTTTGTAATGAATAGCATCAATGGAAGTGCGGATACTATTATATGACCTGCCGTGGGCGTACCCCAAAAGGAAAATGCAGCTCTTTGAAATCCTTGCGCAATGTACCCAACTGCTTCACTTGAAAAAAAGCCAGGAAATAATATCATCAAAGAAGGAAAGTAGTACTCAATTACTGCAAAAAAAGAAATAATAGAAATGCTGATTACAAAATATAAAGCTAATTCAGAAAGTCTTTTTTCGCTAATTAAATAACGATCTAATACAATAAATAAAGGGAATAACAAAAAAAAATTTTTAAAATAGGAAATATTAACAAGAATATCCCTTCCATATATTTCTCCCACAAATAATCCATAGATAGCAAATATCATTAATACAAATGCCCATATTGGTATAGGATTCCTAGAAGACGGTTTAATCAATAGAGACTTGATCCATAAAGCCCATAAGAGTATTTCAATAGGGTGTATTGACAGAGGTTTATCGATCTCTATTGTTCTGTACCCCCACATAAAAGCCAACAGCAATCCCAATACACCCAATCTTTGCCCTCTACGATTAGTGTTGAAAAGTAAAGCAATTAAATAATAACTTGTTAAGATCAATATAAGACCGTAAAGTACCACTTCTATAAAATACTTTTTATCACTTTGGCTGGTATTCCATAAGCAACAGAATTTCCAGAAATACTTCGGTTAACTAGAGACCCTGAACCAACTATGGATGTTTCGCCTATGATTACACCTTGTAATATTGTAACGCTTGCCCCTATATAAGCTCCAGATTTTATAAAAATCATACCCTTAGATGTCGGTAAATATGTCTTTGATAAAGGGCTGTTACCAGCATCTGTATGAGTTAGCAATGAGACATTATGGGATATAGTTACGTTGCGCTCGATAATAATCTTGTCTTTTAAATCTATAAGACAGTTTCTTCCTATAAACACGCCGTTCCCAATACTTAAATGGCGAAACCCTCCCTGTTCATGTTCGGCATCATTAAAAGTTATAGGTGCTTTTATCCTAACATTTTCTCCTATCACTGCACCATATTTCCTCAACACATTAGGAATAATTGTCATCGGCATAACTCTGAAGAGAATATTCAATCCCTCATATCCATATTTTTTATAAAGGAATTTGCTCAGCAATAAAAACAACTTAACTACCATTATAAACTTTAGGCTCGCTTGTTTACAAGTAATATTTCATAGTTTTGAATCATGGATGGAATACTAAAGTGATTCCAGGTATCGGATACTATATCTACATTGACTTGCTTTATCCCCTTTAGAACAGCCATTATACCATCCTGTATGTCTTCTACCGTTGGTGAGTAAAGCGAAAAGTTAAATGCTGCTCCAATTTCTCGAATTCCTCCCACATCAGTAGCTACTACTGGTCGCCTTGAGGCTAAAGCCTCCAAGGCGCTAATGCCAAAAGTCTCTCGTCTGCTCGGGATAACTATCAATGCAGCACGCTTGCAGTAAGTAGCAATTTCTTCCTGATTAAGTTTTCCTATTAACTCGATATACTCACTTAATGAAAGTTGTTTAATCAATTGTTCCAGCTGCTTATGCACAGGCCCCGTCCCAGCAATAGAAAGACGATACTGAGGGTAATGCTGCCTTATTTGAGCAAAAGCTTTTATTAATAAATCAAAACCTTTATGCGTATCCAAACGTCCGAAGCTAAAAATATAATTGTCTTGCTCAAGCGTGGTGCTAAAGTCAAACCGATTAAGGTCAATGCCATTATAGATTACCCTTACTTTGTTCTTTATAGTTGGAAAAAGCACAGCCGTCTTTTCCGCTAACCATTTAGAACATGCTGTAACCCCATCACTTTTTTCAAGTAGTATTTGTAGGAGTTTTATTTTATATTGCTCCTTTGTATTCAGTGGTTTTGACTTACTAAAACTGAAATCCTCCTCTGTTGCTTCATACCATTGCAGTATATCGTGCCCATGCAATGAAACTATAAGACGCCCTGAAAAGCCATTTGTGAAAATGCTATTGTAGTAAACACTTTGTACATCAGGAAAGTGGATATTAATCACATTAGGATTAAAAGAATGAATAAGTTTTTGAATTTTGATCCTGCTAATAGAATAGTAAAGAAGTGCCCTACCCCAGCGCAACCAGCCAATAGGTGTAGATAATGAGATAATCGGATTTATATGCCTTATACGATGTATGATTACATTTCCATCTTGTTCTTCTGCCGGTAAACTGGTTGGATAACGATTGGTTAGTACCATTACCTGGTATCCTTGCTCTGATAATCCTCTTGCTAACTGTTGGGTGACCGTTTGAAGGCCCCCTAAAACAGGAGAGTAGGAAGCGGTCCAAATTAGAATACGATGTTTATCAAGCATGGAATTATAAAAAAATTGTATTTATATAGTACTCTTAACTTCAAAAGAAGTTTTAATATCTGTAAATCTCACTAAAACAAGAAGAAAATTTAACACGTTTGGCATATTGAGCATTCCGAAGATTCTCAGTTCAGAATATTTACATCCTTATTCCACCGATGTTTCACTCGAACCAGTATAGATAAAATCATATATCCATTGTTTGAACGTACCATACATAGTATAGTAACTAATAGCAGTTATTACAAAATAGCCAAGAATTCTTTCCCATAGTTTTGTTAAAACTTTAGTCTTCTGTGAACTATAAAACCATGGTGAAACAAGATAATAAAGTCCTTTTGCCCACATACGAGGAGTATTTAGATTCCGTGGGTAAGCGCAATACATATCTTGCCATTTTTTACGAACTCTATAGTAAGCTCGACCATACATATGATGTTGATGAAATAAGCCTCTCCATGTCGGGCGATGTACATGATATACCTTAATAGCAGGATCATATAGTACTTTCCAACCTTTACGTTGAGCTCTCCATGTGTAATCAACATCTTCCCCTCGAAATAAACTAATATCTTGTTTTCCTATTTGTTCAATAACAGCGCGTTTAAAAGAACAATTTACTCCTGGAACATGTCTCACTACCTTCACTTCTTCATATCTTGGGAAAGTTGTAACATCAGCAATGTGGTTGAGGAAACTACTACCGGATGCATCAACTACTTCTCCCCCAATAACACCAGCTTCTGGATATCTCTCATGTGTTTCTTTCATTCGCCTTATCCAATCTGGAAATACACGGGCATCATCATCTGTCATAAGTACAATTTCTCCTTTTACTTCCTGTAGCCCTACGTTACGACTATTAGCCAGATTTATATTCTTAGTTTTTATTTCTCGAAGGTAAGGGCATCTGTCTTTCCAATATTTAAGGGTTGTAGAACAATCTTTCTCTCCTCCACCATTAACAATTATTATTTCATCAGCTTTGTAGTCGCTATTTTCTATTATAGATTGTAAAGTCTCATGAATAAGACTCCCTCTATTCCAGGTGCAAATTAAGATAGAGATCATATTTTTAACAATTCAGTATATTTCTGAGCTATATTCTGCCAATCATAAGGTATAGCAGCTTGTCTTATAACATTTTGCTTATTTATCTTAAGTTGAGCTAAATATTTGATTGCATTTATAATAGCATAAGTATCCCTTTCATTTACTCGTAGCCCATAACAACCCTTTACTAACTCATCAAAAGGAGAATATTCCGAGACTAGGACAGGTATTCCACAACTTAGTGCTTCAAGAGGTGCTAAAGCAAATGCTTCCCCTTTACTTAACAAACAGAAGACATCATATTCAGGAAGTACATCTTCCAAATTACTAACTGGAGCATGTATTCTTACTTTCTCTGAAAGATTATATTGGGCAATAAGTGAATCTAACTCGTTTTTATACGCGCCAGCACCGAAAACATCGTAAATAATATTAAATTCAGGAAATTGGCTTATTGCCTTAATTACAAATTGTATTCCTTTACGCTCTTCCAAAGCAGCAGCACTTATAAGTTTAATAGTACCGTCAAACCTATTTTCACTAGGCTTTGGATGAAATTTTAAAGTATCCACTCCATTAGGAATTACTGTAATCGACCTTTCCTTCAAGTAAATTCTCGCTTCATTTGCCACCATTTCTGATACGGCTACGAACTCTAACCTTGAGAACCTTGGAAGCTGGCTGCTAATAAAAGAATATCTGTGGGGCACTTGAGAAGCTGGGCTATTCAATACATAGAAGTAGTTGTAATTAGCAGGTAGCTTATTTTCTCCATGATAAAGGAAATTAAGTATTATTCTATCTGGATTATCCATCCAAAGCCAAAATCGGTAAAAAATTGATGCAAAAAATTGAATGTAATAGCGAAATTTTGGTACCTTCCTTATCTTTATAGCTGAATGCCAATCTTTCCAATCTACTTTATTTGAAATGTCCCAAGTATAAATAATAACTTGTATCCCTCTTTTACTTAATTCATTTGCTAAAGAAAAAGAAAACCGCTCGATACCTCTCTGTAATCTAAATTGAAAAGGTGATATGATTACTAATCTCATATTATAGAATATCTACTTTTTAGGATCCCACTTTGTGATTAGGACAGGATAAAACAAAAGCTGTAATATATATTTTTAGTTGAGACTGTAGTTAAGCTCATATGTTTTGATAAAACTGGGTGTAAGCATTGCTTAATTCCTTTATACTAAATTTTTTCTTCGCATAACTCGCTAATTCATCAATATTTAAATCTTGTTTATCTAAAGATAACATCATTTTATTGGCTAAATCATGATAATTACCTGGCATAAATAACGTTCCATATTTTCCATAACCAACAGTTTCTGGTATCCCCCCCAAAGTTGAAGCTATTACAGGTTTCCCACAGGCTACAGCTTGAGCTACAGTATAGGAGAAGGATTCATAAATTTCCGAGGGCACAATAACTGCATTTGCCTTGCTATAGTATTTTGGCAAATCTTCATAAGGCACAAAACCTGTAAAAGTAACTTTATCTTTTAGATTAGCAGCCTCTAAAAGATCAAAACATTGCTGTAAGGCACTTCCTCGAGGCTCACCAACATTAATAAGTCGAACATCCTGTCCACTCCTTTTTATAGTTTCGATAAATGCTTTAGTCATTGTCACTACACCCTTTGCTCTTTCAAAGCGACCTACATGGAGAAAGGTGAATCCGGGATTTACTGTCATATTTAGTGGACTAAAATGATCAGTGTCTAAAAGGTTAGGCATTACTGTGATTTTTTCCTTGGGCAAATTATAGACTTCAATGAGTTGTTTTTTCATATCTTCTGATGGTGCACTAATAGCATCGCAGTTATGAAAACAGAAAAACTCCCGCTCTTTAGCCCGCCATCCATCTACACCTCTAATTTCATACGGCAAATAAGTAGAGCGCAAGATACCCCAAGGAGTATGAGATCGTATGACGACTTTTGTACTACGTTTATCTTTAGGGTTACGCTTTAAAAAAGCATAACCTTCACTATGTATGTCCATAAATTCCACTATGTCAGGAGAAGCGGCTTCTATAATTTTAGACATATTTAATGATATCTTCCAGTCTGCATAGGATCGAAGATAATTTTTAAAGATATTAACTTTGGCTAAATAACTTGTGGTTAAGGGTAAATAATTTGAGATATAGGATAAAGGAACACCTAATTGTTGATAATAATTAAAATTTAGAGGGCTTGGCAATGAGATTAGACTTAAATCAAACATTTCTTTAAGCGCCTGAGTTAGATAACCATTGTGCATAGCAATCCCTCCTTGATTATCTGGAAAAAACCAGCGAGAAGCTAAAATAAATTTCATTTTAAATTTTCTAAACTTAACTACAATTAATCCCCCTTCATAAAATAATAAGTAAAGCGCTAGGCACTCCTTGCAAAATCTAATTCTAAATTATATTAGTATCCTGCACAAATAAATAATTAAAGAAACATTTATTACAAACAAAAAAATAACAACATAAATACAATAAAAAAAACAAATGTAAACTTAATGTAAATATGTATTAGCCAAGGATTCTTTAAACAACCTCATTTATAATAACAATGCCTTATTCACATGATAAAAAAAGAATTAATATCCTAAGCATTAAAATAAATAGCAAAATATTTTATCTCACTTTATAAATCATTTAGTTTTAAATAAAGGTCTATCCTTTTTTTAAAATTTGTTTCCATATCAGATAAGTTTAAAATATGTTTCCTAGCAGCTTTACCAACTTCTATATGCCTACCTGTTTGAACTAATTTTATTGCTTTTTCTAAATTTACTAAAAGATCTTTTTTATTACCTCTTTCAAACAAAAAACCATTTGGGGGAGATCCAAGAATTTCAGGAATACCACCTACATTACTAGCAACTACAATTTTTCCGTTGATCATTGCTTCATACACAGTATTAGGTGAATTATCAAAAAATGAAGGGATTATACAAATATCTGCTCTTTGATATGCAGTCAAAAGTTCACTTCTAGTTAGAAAATCAAAGCAGCTCAAAAAGAATAATTCATCTATTGGCTGACGTGGTTTATACCCATAGAATTCAATTTTGACATTGTTTTTTATTTTATCCGGTAAAAGTTTTACTGCATCTAATAATAGCTCCCCCCCCTTAATAGGATCATTACGAGATGCAAAAAATATAACTATATCTTCATTTTTTGATTTTTCATTATAGTTCGGATTAATTTCAATATAGTTTGGATCTAAAGGATAGGGAATAACATAAGATTCTTTTAGTTGGGCACCAGTCTCTTGAGAAACGAGGTTCAAAATAGCTTGACAAGGTGATACAATTGCATTGGCACGCTTTATAAAAAAATGTTCAGCTTTACGCTGTAGCCAATCAGTTGTTGTAACCTTCATTCCTGAATTCAATTTAAATGTATATGAAGCCCCATGCAGATGTGTGACAAATTTGTACTTTTTAAATACTGCATTCCAAAAATCCCCTCCTTCGGAGTATTCAATTATATCAATCTTCTTCTTATTATTAAGTGCATATAATTCCCTGTATATTTTCCACCCCATTTCTAAATATCTTACCAGAAGTGAGAAAACATGAAAAATGGGAAATTTACTTAAGTAATAGTGAATTGATAACGATTCTACTACACAATAAACGTCTATATTACCATCCTTGAAAAAATTCACCCCATCACTTCTTTTTCCAGTTAATATTGAAACCTCATAACCCGATTCAACTAATTTTCTGGAAAAAATTTGAACATATGTCCCTGCTCCTCCAACAATACCTGATGGTTTAGGGTAGCCTATTTCTACAAAAACTATATGCAATGTCTCTAAATTATTTTTATTCCCTAAATTACTATTCTCTGGTTTTAATAATCCTTGCTGGTACTCCCCCTGCTATTGAATAAGGAGGAATTTTGTTTCTTACAACGCTTCCTGCAGCAATAATAGAACCTCTACCTATGATTGCGCCTGGTAAGATAGTGCAATTGGCTCCAATCCAAACATCATCATCAATTACAACAAAATTTTTTTCAGTTGAAGATTTTTGTTTAATAATGTACTCGTTTTTGTTAATAGAATGATTTGAAGCAATAATACTTACGAACTGTGAGATTAAGCAATAGTTGCCTATAGTGACTTTCCCCCCACAAGCTCTTACATTATTAAATTCTCCTATGTAAGTCCCTTCTCCAATTGACAGTAGAGACCCTCGTTTTTCATTATCAATTTCAAATGAATATATTAAAGAATATGCTCCAATTGAAGTGTTTTTTCCTATATGGAGATTAGATAAGTTATCTAATTTAATTATAGCAAGCTTATGAACATTAGCTTTATAAACTTTAAAGTAGTATTTTCTAACAATAAATAAATTATAACTACTCTTTAATTCAAGAATTACAAAACTCACAAACCCAAATAAACTTTTTACTTTTTGAAAATACCGTATTAAATAATTCATTTATATATAATATTTTTCTGATAATACCTTTACTGTCATTATCTATTTATAAAATAAGACTTTTGCAATACGACATGACGCTTTACCATCAATCATACCACACTCATTTTTAACTATATCAGCGTTTCCAAGGTTTGAATTCAAATTATCATTTATAATTAATTCATTAATTTGGTTTAAGAGTTCATTTTTACTAGTTACATTATAGACACCCGGAACATTTAAAATTCGATTGATGTGTATAAAAAATTTTGCCTTGGACATCGTTAATGGTATCATATTGTGATCTGACC
The DNA here is from genome assembly GCA_964517145.1 of uncultured Saprospiraceae bacterium. Taxonomy (GTDB): domain Bacteria; phylum Bacteroidota; class Bacteroidia; order Chitinophagales; family Saprospiraceae; genus JADJNW01. Next base: position 7,309 of record CAZFBN010000097.1, on the reverse strand, counting down.
AGTCAAAGGCAATATTAATCATAGGTTTTTTCATTATAATACAATCTATCATCATAGTAGAAAACAAATTTATCATAACACTACAATTAGCAATTAGAGACGCTGAAAGTTGAATTTCATCATAGCTCATATCGGCAGAACTCCCAGAGCTTGCGGTAACAGGGAAAAAATAAATTAAATTAGAATGTTTATTAGCCAATTCTTTATGCTGTAGCAATTCTTCTTCAGCATATTTATCCAAATAAAGAGGGTGAAGCCTCACAACCAATGAAATTTCAGAAGGAATACTACACCTCAAAAATTTTATTATATCTAAATTAAAAGGATAATATGGAGAATTACTTACAAATAATATATATTTTTTTGATATTTTATTGTTTGCTTTCAAATTGATAATATCAAACGGTACTATAAAAGATGTATCAGCGTACATATCAAAAATCATTGATCCAACTGCATATATCTTAGTAATTGGTATATCTTGATAATTTTTTAACTCTTTTATCATCGAGTTACCCCAAACAATATATTCATCAGAACTTACATGTTGATAACCTCGGCTAGTTGGATGATCCCAATTTGTAATTAAAGTAGCAGATCTAACCCTTAATTTTCTGGATGTAGTAAGCCAAAATAAATTCCTTTCAATCAAAGATGAAAGCCCATCCAGTATAAGCAAATTAATCTTATGCTTATTAATAATGTCATCGAACCTAACATCTCTTTGAAAATAGTATACAATATATCTAGCTAGTTTTCTTACAATTAGTAAGTTTTTATGAAAATATATAAAAAATAGTACTGTTTTAATTTTAACCTTAGAATAACTCTCTTGTTGTTTAAATATTTCTCGTTTTACCCAGACAGCACTGTATAGGTTGTTACGAGGCATGCCGAGCTTTTGAATCAAATTTATATAATGTAGAATTCTTCCTTTTATAGAATAATCAGGTTGAAGCTTTGGTTGTTGGATAAAAAATACTCTATTAAAAAAATTAGATTCCAAATATTTATATTCATCTGGATAATGCACTGCTATATAGTATATATTATTTGTGCTTTTAATAAGATATTCTAATAATCCACTTCTTATTATATATCTTGAGCTAAATCCATTATCAATAGATATTAAAACGTTCATACACCATTTCATTTTTCAATTCCTGATCTTAAAAATTCTTCCGCTAACTCCCAATCCTTAAATCCATCTATATTAATGTGAACTCTTGAATGGTGCTCTATATATGATATTGTATCTCCATAAATATCACTTTTATCTAATACAGTTGTCGTTTTTGATAAATATAAAGCTCCATCTCTAATGAATGCTTTCGGCAATTCTTGCCGCCTTTGGATTATTTTCTTTTCTCCTGTCGAAAGAATAAGAAAGCCATTATGATTTACTTCAAATACCCAATGTGGATTATATTCATGTGGCACAGCTTTTACAGATATCAAGGAGTCTGCATCAGAATCACTAAATATAGCTATAGCATCATCTATCAACCCACTATTCCTAAAAGGAGTAGTGGGTTGTAGTATACAAACTGCATCAAAATACTCCCCTTTATTGATAAAATATTTTAATGCATGTTGAATTACTGGCAAAGTCGGAGAATCATCCTTTGCTAATGTTTCTGGACGCAGAAAAGGAACTTCTACTCCTGATTCTATACTAATCCTTCTCACTTCAACGTCATCTGTACTGACAATTAACTTATCTAGCCTTTTTGATTCCAAGGCACTTTTAATTGTATACAAAATAAGGGGTTTGCCTCCCAAAAGTTTAATGTTCTTTCGCGGAACACCTTTAGATCCTCCACGAGCTGGTATTATGCCAATGACCTTCAATATGTAATGGTTTTATGAAATTTTAAAGGAAGAGAAGTTAATAATTCTGCAATTTTAACTCCTGCATTCCCATTACCATAAATACTAGAGCTAGATGGTTTGCTTTTTGATAACCACTCATTTATTCCTTCAAGAATATTTATTCTATTGTAATCAACATCGATTACATTACAACCTCTTTCACGTTGATTTTGCCTTGTTCCAATATTTACAACAGGTACGGATAAAAATGCACACTCCCTTATACCGACACTAGAATTCCCGATCAAAACCTTCGTGTTGCATAGTAATTTAAGAAAGTCCCTTGGCTCCATGTTTTTGAAAAAATGAATATGGCGCAAGTCAAATCTTTCTCGAAAAGATCGAATACCTGCTGAGGTTCCATCTGCGCCCGCATCTACATTGGGCCAAAACCAGAGTATCGGGATTGATAAATCTTTCACTGCGTAGAGCGTTTCTTCAATATGTTTGCGAGATTCTTGGTATTCGGTAGTAACAGGATGTTGCATTACTATCAAATAACCATTTTTATAATCAGGATTAGCGCCTACACCTCCATATTTTTTGTAAGGATCAAAATCAAGTGCAGGATTTTTTATCACTTCCGCAGCTAAGTCAATTGAAGGACACCCTGTATTAAATACATAATCTGGGTCTTCTCCCATACGAATTACTCTTTGACGTGCTCCTTCTGATGCTACAAAGTGATAATCTGCGAGTTTAGTAATAGAATGACGTACCTTTTCATCGATATTGCCGGTTACCTCCCCACCTTGAATGTGTGCCAATGGTATATTCATGTATGACGCAGCAATGGCTGTAGCCATAGTTTCAAACCGATCAGCAATTGTTACTACAATATCTGGCTTAATATTATCAAAGACCGTCGAAAGTTCTAAGATACCTATGCCTGTGGTTTTCGCAGCAGCAGTAAGGTTTTCCCCTTCCAATACATTGAATACTTTTGCAGAAATCTCAAACCCATCTTTTTCAATGTAATTGACTGCCGATCCATAACGTTCTAACAAGGCGGATGCTGCTACTACCAGTTCTAACTCCAAACCGAGATGTTCCTGAATGGCTTTAAGTGCCGTTTTCACCCGACTATAACTAGGCCGTGCTGTAATTACTACGCAAACTTTTCTTTTTTTCATTCTATGTCTTCTAATTGCAAAAATTCCCAGGCAGAAAGGCTTCGTTTCAACTTTTTACCAATGATAATTTGGAAATCCATAGCGTTAATACCATAACCCTTAGGCTTTTTAGCCTCTAAATCATCTACTGAGATAGAATGCCCAACTGATAAGTTTTTATTAACAGCTAATGACTTTTCAAAAATTGCTTTCAACGGCTGAAAATGTTCATTTTGTTCTTTATCAACTGTAACCGATAAAGCAGTCTCTAATTGTCGAACGCCTTTTACCAGTTGTTTTATCTGATCTAGATTTAAAGATGCTGGAGTATCTGGCCCAAACATTCTTTTATCAAATACCACATGAAACTCTAATATAGAAGCACCCATTGTTACTGCTGCCAATCCTGCATAAATATCTCCAGAATGATCGGAGAAGCCCACTGGAAGGTTATAGCGTGTTTTCAATTCAGTTATTAAATTAAGACCCCATTGTGTCGGCTGAGTAGGATAGGCAGTAGTACATTGCAAAATAGAAATATTATTTCCAAAAGGTTTCAAAAAATGCATGGTAGCATCTAATTCGGTGAACGAACTCATTCCTGAAGAAAGGAAAATGGCTTTACCAGTTCGTGCAATTTTCTCTAGCATTAAAAAATTGCTTACTTCACCTGATCCAATTTTATATTTTTGAACACCTACCCGTTCAAGCAGATCTACCGCAGCATTGCTAAAAGGAGAAGACATGAATTCCAGTCCTTTGTCCTCACAATGTTTTTTTAATCCTGCCCATTGTTCAATTGTAAATTCCATTCTCTTCCAATAATCAAACCGAGTAGTATCCTCATAACTAAATTTTACCCGAAATGGCTCAAATATACTGCTTTCTGCTTCGGCAATATGGGTTTGAAATTTAACGACATCTACACCAGTTTCTGCTAGAGCGTCGATATAGGAATGAGCAATCCCTAGACTCCCTTCATGAGCTTGCCCTATTTCAGCAATTAATAACATGTTTCTTATTCGATGTGATGAATAATAGTAGGAGTTATTGATCCCAATAATTGAGGTGCGTTAACTTCGCCCGTAACTTTTAAAGTATAGGCTTCAGAAACATATCTATTGTTTGCGGATGTTAAATCGGAAGATATCCATTTAAAAATATAGTTATACACTCCAGGTCTAAGCCATATTATTGGAACTTTAAATTTTATTACGAACCTATCCTTATTGACTTTAATATTATCAATCCTCTCATGAACTAAGTTTTCGCCATTTGCATTATAAATAATCATATAAACTGAACATTTAATATTGTTGACATTCTGCAAACATACGTTCAAGGTGAATGGTTGATTAAATTTGACCTCTGTTATTCCTGCCTCATTTACCGATTCATTAATAACAATCCTTTTTTTTCTATCTAGACGATTTATATCTTGATTAGTCAAACTTAGATTATATGAACTAACTCCATCAATAATATCGCCATCTCTTAGCACTAAACCCGAATTTAATACAATAACTCTTTGGCATATAGACTGGATAGCTACCATATTATGACTTACAAACAATAGTGTTCTTCCATTATTTTGGCTAATACTCTCCATTTTACCCAGGCACTTTTTTTGAAATTCAGTATCTCCCACTGCTAACACTTCATCAATCAAAAGTATTTCAGGTTCTAAATGCGCTGCCACAGCAAAACCTAACCTCACTTTCATGCCAGAAGAATAGAATTTAACTGGCGTGTCAATGTATTTTTCCACCCCACTAAAATCAACAATCTCATCAAACTTGGCGTCTATTTCCCGTTTGGTCATGCCGAGGATGGTGCCGTTCATGTACACGTTCTCACGCCCGGTAAGGTCTTGGTGAAAGCCAGTGCCTACTTCCAGCAGCGCGGATATGCGTCCTTTGATGTTGATTTCGCCGCTGGTCGGCTCTGTGATGCGGGAGAGGATTTTGAGCAAGGTGCTTTTACCGGCACCGTTGTGCCCAATAATACCCAGTACCTCACCTTCTTTCACTTCAAAGTTGATGTCTTTAAGTGCCCAGAAGACGCTTTCGTCTTCTTCTCCGAATTTGCTCATAGAACGGAGTTGGCGGAAATTAGTGATAGGGGCTTTAAGGGTAGCCATTATTTGTTGAGCAAACGTATCATGCCGTTTCTCTTTCAATCCAATTCGATACCGCTTACTAAGGTTATTTACTTGAATAACTGTTTTCGACACTTTACAACATTTTAAGCAACGTCAGCAAAAATCTTTTCCATTTTTCGGAAGTAGAAAGCTCCATATATAAACAGTAATAGACCAACTACTCCCCCTTCCAAAATCAAATCCCAAGGCATTGGATTGGTACCCAACAATGCCGATCGAAAACCTTCGATGACCCCAACCATTGGGTTCAAGCTATACCAAAACAGGTACTGTGTTGGTACTTTCGACGCTGGATAGACCACCGGTGCCGCATACATCAACAATTGTACTACAAAGGTGACGGCGTGTTTTACATCGCGGTATTGTACTGCCATAGCAGATAGAATCATGCCTAAGCCCAAAGATGTCAATAACAGTATCAATAACAATAAGGGCGTAGCCAATATCCACATGGAGGGTGCATACTGAAAATATAACATAAAACCAGCCAACATGACTAGTCCGATCAGGAAATCCAGCAGTTTGGAAAGCGCAGCAGATAAGGGTAATACCAGTCTTGGAAAATAGACTTTGGAGATCATGTTGGCATTGGTTACTAAACTATTGGAAGACTCCGTTAATGTACCGGAAAAATAATTCCAGGGCACCATTGCTACCAAACTAAAGAGCACATATGGCACCCCATCCGAACTAATCCCTGCCAGATTACCAAAGACCACTGTAAATACAAGGGTAGTAAACAGCGGCTGAATGATTGCCCAGCCTACTCCCAATACCGATTGTGCATAGCGGGCTTTTACGCCTCGCACCGTAAGAAAGTACAATAGGTCTTTATAACGATACAGTTCTTTCCAATCCACCGGCTGCCAGCCTTTGGAGGGCTTTATGACAGTGGTATATTCTGTAACCGGATCGGATAGTTTCGATTTGACCATTTGATCTATTTGCTTCTTTATCTAAAAACATAACTTACCCCCTTTCAAACATAATCTGGTTTTACTTCAACCCTAACCGAGAGGTGTTCAATATTAAGCTGGTTTACGTTAGGGATACTCTCGGTTAGGCTCAAAACATAACCTAGTTAGGGTTCAAGCCCAGGCTGGTTTACATCTAGACTCCCCCGGTTATATCTGAAACATAACTAGGGGGGTGCAAAATAGAACTTGGGAGGGTGTGAACCTAAACCCAGTTTACCTCTGAACCTCCCCAAGTTATACTTGACACAGAACTAAGGGGGGTACAAAATAGAACTTGGGGGGGTGCGAACCTAAACCTGGTTTACCTCCAGACTCCCCTCGGTTATACTTGAAATATAACTTGGGGTAATACGGCATAATGATCCTACGGCTCGGAGCCAGAGCACTGCTATGCTTATGATCATTATTGCGATGAAATTGCCATCCTTCACTTACCCTATATGCGCCCAAAAAAAATTTCAGAAAATTTTGTAAAAGGTGTGACTTTTCCAATTTAAGTCCGTCAAAAGGGTATAAAACAAATTTATTAACTTTTATTCCTTAATTTTTTAATTTTTAAAACCATGAATAATATCACAAACAATCGCGTGAGCGCGAGTATGAGTCCAGAGGACTTCAATGCTGTTAAGCAAGCCATTCAGGAAATCCGTTACCGGATGCCTTTTTTGTTGGGTCTTACGGTGGAAGAGCGTAAGAAGCTGCCGAAAATCAGTCGGTCTAACAAGTTGTTTGTCAGCGATTCCGTTGAAGTGGTACGGGAAAACCAGGAGGTCATGCCGTATTATCTGACCAACGGCGAGTTGGAAAAAGATTATGTGTTGTTTCAGCAACTCGGCGAAATTTTGTTTCCATTGCAACAGCTTTTTGAACGGGTGCGCGACACGCAGATATTGGCAGGTTCCGAAGCGTATCAAACCAGCCTGGTGGTGTACAAATTGGTACGGGTAGCGGCAGAAGCCGGTATGCCGGGTATGGATACGGCGTATGCCAAACTAAAAGTACGCTTTGAAGGACAGGGTTCTTCCGGTGAAACCAACGAAACGCAGAGTGATACCAGCTCTGATGAGTCTGATCCAGAAGCAGCCGTCGTGTAAATTGGAAAGTTGTTCGTAGTCGGCAATTTTACACATTGGACAACAACGCTGTTCTTGCATTGACGACTACTGCGCTAAACCGGTGTTTTTTTT
>CAZFBN010000096.1:0-21283 GCA_964517145.1 uncultured Saprospiraceae bacterium | reverse complement strand
ATCACTTATAAATTTAAAGTGCAATAATTCAAAAAACAGCAAAAAAAAATAATGCTTGCAAAAGGGTAGGTTTTTCAATCTGCCCTTTTTTCTTTGCACTCAATTTGCGACGAGTAAGGAAAATATTTTTTGAAATTTCTTTTTTCAGAACCTAAATCCATCTTTTTTTTGTTTCTGACGCAGGTTCAGTTGTCTGATTTCTGACTTCCAACCGCTGACTTCAAAATTTTTCTATGGCAATTTTTCAACAACAATACCAGCAAACGGTCGAGTACCTGTTTAGCAATCTACCGATGTTTCAGCGCCAGGGCGCGCGCGCGTACCGTAAGGATTTGACGAATATTCGTCGCCTGTGCGAATTTTTGGGCAATCCGCAGGATAAAATCAAGACCATCCACGTGGCAGGTACCAATGGCAAGGGTTCTACGTCTTACATGCTGAGCGCCATTTTGCAGGCACATGGTTTGAAGACGGGTTTGTACATTTCGCCGCATTACAAGGATTTTCGGGAGCGCATTCGCATCAACGGCGAGTACGTGAGCCGCAAATTTGTGGTTCAATTCACCGAGCGCATTCGGGAAGCGGTGGAGGACATTCAGCCTTCTTTTTTTGAACTAGCGGTCGCCATGGGTTTTGAATATTTTTATCAGCAAAAAGTGGATGTGGCGGTCATCGAAGTGGGCATGGGCGGACGCCTCGATTCTACGAATATCATCACGCCGCTGCTGAGTGTAATTACCAATATCAGCTTCGATCACATGGAGTTTTTGGGTGATACGTTGCCCAAAATTGCCGGAGAAAAGGCAGGCATTATTAAAAATAACATTCCCGTAGTTATTGGCGAGACACAGTCGGAGACGCAGTCGGTTTTTTTGGCAAAGGCTACAGAAATGCAAGCGCCCATTGCTTTTGCCAATCAGCATTTTACTGCGAAAATTCAGGAAACTTTACTGACGCACACCGTTTTTGATATTTGGAAAGAAGGCGAATTGATTTATCCGAACTTGCGTGCCAATTTGCACGGCGATTTTCAGGAAAAAAATATTCAAACAGTGTTGCAGGCAATTGAAATGTTGAAAGCGCATTTTCCTTTACAAGAATCTAAAATCCGGCAGGGTTTGCACGATTTAAAAAAGTTGACCAAATTTATCGGGCGTTGGCAGGTGTTGGGCGAGCATCCGCTCATCGTAGCCGATAGTGCGCATAATGAAGGTGGTATTCGATTGGTAATGAATCAGTTGCAACGTGTTCCGCACCAAAAACTACATTTTGTAATGGGCGTGGTGAGCGATAAAGATTTTAGTAAAATGTTTGACATGTTGCCAAAAGATGCGACGTATTATTTTGCGAAAGCTGACATTCCGCGCGGTTTAGACGCTAAAGAATTGAAAGCACGGGCAGCAAATTATAATTTGAAAGGCAAAGCGTATTCCTCTGTTAAAAATGCCTTCCAGGCTGCCAAACGCCACGCGCAACCGGAGGATTTGATTTTTGTAGGCGGCAGTATTTTTGTGGTGGCGGAAGTGATCTGATTGGTAATTCTTTATTGCTGATTATTAATTGTTGTGAATAAAATTATCAAGTTTTTACTTAGATTTCGCAAATCTGAAAAATTTACAAAATCGTATTCACTCATTGCTATTGCTTCTTAAAAAACGCTGATAAAAGTGAAGAATACTGCTAGATTTACAAGTGTCGAGCAAAAGATGCTGTAAATGACTCATCAGCATTTATTTAAAAGAAAAGTAATATTGAAAAGATTTATTTTACTAAAAGCAAACCTATTTTTGACCTTTTATTCTTTGGAAAATACATCGTTTCTCAATTGTCCAATCCAAAAAGTTAATATGAAGCATCTTTGCCTTGTAAGCCTATACCTTTGTTTTACCATAGCCTCTTTTGCGCAAAAATCTAACGCCATTTATTATCCTCCCGCCGGGGATGCCTGGGAACGCCGCTCACCAGAGCAAATGGGCATGAATCCTGCTAAAATTCAGGAAGCCATTGACTTTGCGATAGCCCAGGAAAGCACTACACCCAAGAATCTGGAAGTTGCACATTACCAAAGTTTTGGACGGGAACCCTTCGATGCCGGTGCAGGACCTTTCAAGGAGCGCGGAGCAGCCGCTGGCATGATCGTTTACAAGGGCTACATCGTGGCGGAATGGGGTGACGTGCAGCGCGTGGACATGACGTTCAGCGTGACCAAGAGTTTTCTCTCTACCACGGTGGGCTTGGCTTTTGATAAAGGCTTAATTCAAAATGTGAATGACAAGGTTTACACTTACATGGCGCCCATTGTCACCATAGAACCCACTTCCGGCGATTTCCGAGCCGCTCGCATCGGTGAACCGCAGACGATGGATTTATTTGCAACGGAACATAATCGTAAAATAACCTGGGATCATCTTCTACGCCAGACCAGTAACTGGGAAGGCATCTTGTGGGGCAAACCGGATTGGGCAGACCGTCCTGATCGGGACGTGACAAAGTGGAATCCCTGCGAGCTGAAAGAACCCGGAACCGAATACGAATACAACGATGTGCGCGTGAACGTGCTTGCCCTGGCTGCGCTGAATGTATGGCGCAAGCCATTGCCGCAGGTTTTGAAAGAAAACATCATGGATCCCATCGGTGCGTCGCCGAGCTGGCGCTGGATGGGTTATGACAACTCCTGGGTAATTATCGATGGGCAAATGATGCAGGCGGTTGGCGGCGGTGGTCATTGGGGTGGCGGTATGTTTATCAATGCAAGAGACATGGCGCGTTTTGGATACTTGACCTTGCGGCGCGGCAAGTGGCAGGACAAACAACTCCTCTCCGAAAACTGGGTCAAAATGGCGCTCACGCCTACCACAGCCAATACCAGCTATGGATTTATGAACTGGTTTTTAAATACAGGCAAAAAAGAAATGCCGAGCGCTCCCGAAACTGCCTTTTTCCACCTGGGGAACGGTACAAATATGGTGTATGTTGATCCTGAAAACGACTTAGTCATCGTAGCCAGGTGGATTAAAAATGATCAGAAGGATGGGTTGGTGCAGCGAGTGCTGGCGGCAATGAAAAAATGAGGTCTCTCTTTACAAAAGAAATAAGTGGTAAGAGCAAATGAGCATGTTGCCTAACCTAATTGATACATGGTTTTGCTTGATAGACCTGTTGCTCGACCCAATTGATGCTTTGTTTTAGCAAATAAACAGAATGCTTGACTTAATAGCCACTTTTCCCGACCCAATAAACATTTTACCTGATTTAATTGACATTTTGTACGACCCAATAGACGCTTTGCATGACCCAACAGGCACTTTGCATGACCCAATAAATAGGTTGCTTTAACAAATTGACATTTTGCTTAACCCAATAGGCATTTTGCACGACCAAAGAGGGTGGGGCAGCGGCTAAAGCACGCCGTTACACAACCTAAGAGCCACTTTGCTTTTGCAAAAAGGGAGGTTCAAATAAAAAAGCCCGACGATGCTCCACCAAAGTGAATGCACCGCCGGGCTTTATGAGAAGAGGAAATTGCCATGCGCCACGTGTAGTCTGGCATCTGGCATCTTCTAATCTGGTATCTCCTTACATATTCTTAATAATCTCGTCACCAAACTCCGAACACTTAATTTCCGTTGCGCCATCCATCAGTCGCGCGAAGTCATAAGTCACGCGCTTAGCGGAAATGCTCTTTTCGATGCCGTTGATAATCATATCGGCGACCTCTTGCCAGCCCATGTATTCAAACATCATCACACCAGAGAGGATTACGGAGCTTGGGTTCACCTTATCGAGGTTCGCATACTTCGGAGCCGTACCGTGCGTCGCTTCAAACACGGCATGACCGGTCATATAGTTGATATTTGCGCCTGGAGCGATACCAATACCGCCCACTTGCGCCGCCAGCGCGTCAGAAAGGTAGTCACCATTGAGGTTCAAGGTAGCAATCACGTCAAATTCGGAAGGACGCGTCAATACTTGCTGGAGTGTAATATCTGCAATAGCATCTTTGATAATAATTTCCTGACCTGTATTCGGATTATTCAGTTTGCACCAAGGACCACCGTCAATTTCCACCGCGCCATACTCGCGCTTCAACAAATCATAGCCCCATTCCATGAAGGCACCTTCGGTATATTTCATAATATTGCCCTTGTGCACGAGGGTAAGGCTCTTGCGATTCTGCGCAATGGCGTATTCAATCGCCGAACGCACCAGTCGCTCTGTACCAGACTTGCTCACCGGCTTGAAACCAACGCCTACTTCTGCCATTGTCTCTGAACCGAAGCGGATTTTTTTGAATTCTTCCGGGAAATTGCTTTGCAGGAATTCCAAAGTCTTCATCGCCTTTTCCGTACCTGCTTTAAAATCAATACCTGCGTAGATATCTTCTGTATTTTCGCGATAAATCACCATATTCACCTGCTCCGGATGCTTCACAGGGCTAGGCACGCCGTCGAAATAACGCACCGGACGCACACAAGCGTACAAATCCAGCAACTGACGCACCGCTACATTCAACGAACGAATACCACCGCCCACCGGCGTGGTGAGTGGACCTTTTATAGCGATCAGACAATCCTTAATTTTTTCAATGGTTTCATCCGGCAGCCAGCTACCCGTTTGGTTAAATGCTTTTTCACCCGCCAATACTTCCGTCCACTCGATTTTACGCTCGCCACCATACGCTTTTTCTACTGCTGCATCAAAGACCCTGACGGAAGCCGCCCAAATATCGGGACCCGTACCGTCGCCTTCAATAAATGGAATGATGGGATCATTTGGCACGACCAACTTGCCGTTTTCAATTTTTACTTTTGTACCACTCATTTTTTTATTGTATTTTGTTAGAATCTTGGTTAGACAATAGGGCAAAGCGAAATTTTCGCAAAAAAGTACGCAAATGTAGTAATTTATTCGTTTTTTGGCGGTTGGAACGTAGGTTTTTAGAAGGAAATTTTGTTAAAAAGATGCCAGATGATAGGATGCCAGACGCCAGACTTTTTGATGCCGCTGAAAAATTCTTTGGCTAGGAGTTGAAGCGGGGATTTTTAAAAAATTAATGAACAAAATTAGATATGACTTTAGAAGCTCGTAAATATAAATTAATCAATCAGATTACGCACATTGAAAGTGATGCAGTATTGAAGTATTTAGAAGATATTTTTGCAGTACTGGCTGATGAACAAAGGGAACAAATGTTGCAACTCATTAAACCCATGCGCAAAACACTTTCGGTAAACGATTTGATAAAAGAACAACAATATGACGGGCCCAATAAAGAACGGCTAGAACACATCATTAAAGAGATCGATATTGAAGAGCCAATTGAAGATTTATTGAAAATGATTTAGTCATGTATTATCTTTTCGATACCAATACTTATTTTTACTTATTAAAGGTGTAAAAAAATGAAAATATTTACTAAATTATTTTTAGTTAACTTGCTGATCTTAATTTCTTTACAAGGATGGACACAAACAAAAAAACATCCAATTGATATTCAATATGAGAAGTGTTTAGCATCAAAAAATGGGCAAACTACTGCTGGCATGATTGGCTGTGCTCAAAAAGCTTATGACTTATGGGATGCCGAGTTGAATAAATATTATAAATTACTTATTAATCAGCTTAAAGCAGATGAGAAAGAAAACCTTATGAAATCCCAGAAAAGCTGGATAATTTATAGAGATAACGAAGCTAATTTTTTTGACGGAGTTTGTATAAACCTAGAAGGTACTATGTATCGACCGATGGCTGTTAATAGACAAGTTGAGATTGTAAAACAACGAACGTTGGAATTAAAATCATACTGTGAACTTTTAACTAAGGCTAGATAAAAGCTTTATACTCACTCCAAACTCGAAATAGTTAAATGAACCCGATATTAGATGCCAGTGGCAAATTGCAAAATACGGAAGAACAACAAATAGAGAAATCCCTACGACCGAAAGCGCTCGAAGATTTTAGCGGACAGCCGAAGATCGTGGAGAATTTGAAAATATTCATTGCCGCTGCGAAGCAACGCGGCGAGGCATTGGATCATGTGCTGCTGCACGGACCGCCCGGCTTGGGTAAAACGACTTTGTCGCATATCATTTCGATGGAATTGGGTGCTAATTTGAAAATGACGTCGGGACCAGTGCTAGAAAAACCGGGCGATCTGGCGGGTTTGCTCACCAATCTGGAAGAAGGCGATGTGTTGTTTATTGATGAAATTCACCGATTGAATACCGTTGTGGAAGAATATTTATATTCGGCGATGGAAGATTACCGCATTGACATCATGATTGACAGTGGACCGAGCGCACGCAGTATTCAAATTTCTTTAAATCCGTTTACCCTCGTCGGTGCGACCACACGCATGGGCTTGCTCACAGCACCGATGCGGGCACGATTTGGTATCAATTGCTTACTGGATTATTATGATGTGCCAACGCTCGAACGCATCATTAAACGCTCTGCCGATATTATAAAAGTGCCGATCACCGATAGCGGAGCGCATGAAATTGCCCGTAGAAGTCGTGGTACGCCGCGTATTGCGAATGCCTTGCTGCGCAGAATTCGGGATTTTGCCCAAATCAAAGGAGATGGCACCATTGATGACGAAATTGCAAAATATGGATTGACCGCATTGAACGTGGATGAGCATGGGTTGGATGAAATGGACAATCGTATTTTAGCCACGATCATTCATAAATTTAAAGGAGGACCGGTCGGACTAACCACCATTGCCACCGCAGTAGGGGAGGAAGCGGGCACGATTGAGGAAGTACACGAGCCGTTTCTTATCATGGAAGGCTACATTCAGCGAACGCCGCGCGGGCGCGAAGCAACGGAGAAGGCGTACAAGCATTTAGGAGTAGTGCCGAAGCTAAGAAACCAAAGTCTTTTTCCAGATTTAGAAATTGAGTAAAGAGTCCGTATTCCAAGGATATTTTTTGACTTCACAATAATCGTTTAGGACAGAATTAATTTTTCTAAAAGTTATGTGAGGCATTGGTGCGTCAGATAACTTTTTTTCTATCTTTGTCCTGCCCTTTCACTCGTGTGATGATCTACCTTTTGCGCTTCGAAAAATACAGTGTTCAAAACTATTTTCTTTTGTTAAAATAGGATACACCTTTCAAAACATTTCTAAAACCAAAACTTCATACAATGAGAATTTTAACCTCTTTATGTGTCGCAACTTTGTTGATAATTGGCGCACAAACAATGCAAGCTCAGGATTATAGCTCGGCTATCGGTCTGCGTTTGGGCTATCCTTTATCGGTGTCTTACAAAAACTTTATCGGCGGCGGCAGCAATGCCATCGAAGCGTTTGCAGGATTCCGCAGTTACAGCGGCTACGGCTGGTTTAATGTTGGTGCTTTGTATCAGGTTCATAAGCCAATTGAAGGCGTGGACGGCTTACAATGGTACTTCGGCGGTGGCGCTTCTGTATTTTTCTGGAATTTTGACGATGATTTTGTTTTTGGAGATGAAGACGACAGCTCTTTTAGTCTCGGTATTTTGGGTAATCTAGGATTGGATTACAAATTTGCCGATGCACCGATCAACCTCTCGCTGGACTGGGTTCCTGCTTTTTTTATCAATGGCTATGGGAATGGTTTCGGTGGTGGATATGGAGCGCTTTCTGTGCGTTATACATTGAATTAAAATAAAAAATCATCTGGTGGCTCAAAAGTCACCAGACGATTTTTGCCATTATAAAACTAAACTATTTCGCTCTCCGAAAGAAAATATCGCCGCTAATGGTTTCTAGCGTCACCCGCGCACCGCCGCCATTGATAGCAGCGTTCAAGCGCTTGGAATAAGCAGTACTTTTAGCATCCAGCTTTACATCAAAATCGGAATAAATTTCGCCTGTAACGGATTTAAAATTCAAATTTGCTTTCGCATTCGATTGTAATGCCAAATCCACAAAACCGCTGATGCTTTTGGCATATATTTCACTCGGCAAGCCTTTAATTTCAATGTCTCCAGAAATAGTTTCCAAACTAACCGCTGCACCGGCGGGCACTACTATTTCATACCGCGTTTCCAGACATAGACATTCCCGACCATTCCAGTTTTCATTATTACAACTCCAGCATTGATTGCGCTTGCGATTATCATCTTTCGGAAATTCATACGTTGTTTCAATGTTCAGTCGCTCACTCTCTTCCGTTACTTCAATAATATGATATTTAGCAATCGCTTCGCTGCTTGCTTTTACATACGTTTTTAATTGCACTTCACTGCCGCTGCCGACGGTCACTTTTATATCCTGAGCAAATTTTAAATTCATACTTACCTTTTTATTGGCAGGTAGTTTGTATGAATTATTTAATGTAGTTTGATAAAAATCCTGCGCATTTGTAAATAAAACAGCACAGATGATGAATAAAAATGTAACAATGTGCTTTTTCATGAGCCTGGTGATTAAATGTTAGGTGATAAAGTGATAGGGAAATAGGGTGATGATTCAGGGGCATTCCCCTATTAACCTATTCCCCAATAACCCAAATTATTTTTTCCGCAAATACACATCATCGCTGATGCATTTCAGTGTAATTTCTACCCCGCCGCCATTGAGCGTTGTATTCACTTTGCTGCCACCTACGCGAGGCATGCCTTTGTTTTGCGTGGTTAAATCAAAATCGGTGTAAAGATCGCCGGAAATAGACTCCATGCGTAGGTTGGCTTTGGTAGCCGAAGGCATCGTCACATCAATAAAACCGCTAATGTTGGAGATGGTCGTTGGCGCGCTTTGACTCACGGAAGAGAACACCACAGTGATGTCGCCGGAGGTCGTGTTGGCAGTTACCGGACCCGTCACATTTGTGATAACAATATCAGAACCAAGGCTTTTTACTTCAATTTCGCCTTTCAAGTCTGAAATCTCAAATTCGCTGCCTTCCCAGCTTTCTTCCTCAATTTTGAGCGCTGCGTCAGCCGGTATGCGAATGGTGTATTCTGCATCTTTGCCGGTCGCTTTGCGGATGGTCATCACGCCGCTGGATTCGGTCACTTCTAACCCCAGCCCCGTATTGTCAGAAGCATTGCGGTACAGCGGTTTCAAGCCTTTGGCGCGTTCTGGCAATTCAAAATCGCCATCTGCTTCAATGCTTACGTCGTTGCCAGTGGTGCCGATGATTTTTAGGTCGGCTTTATCCGCCTCAATGACGACACGCTTGGAGCCCCCGCCACTAAAGGCTTTTGAGAATTTTTGTGCTTGTGCAATGGTTGCGAACAGGCATACCACTGTCAGTAGTGCTAAAACACGTTTCATGGTTTTGTTACTTTAATTTTTTTGATGATAAAAATGATAAGATGATAAAGTCGGATGATTAATTTTGGTGTTTTGTGTAATAACGTTATAATGTTTTGGTGATTGGTTACATTAATATTTCCATGCCATATGCGGCTTTTGTTTTAACCACATCCATGACGTCTTTCTTTTCTATTAAATTTTTGAATTCATCTTTTGCTTCTTTTGCTTTCAAATGAGTCAGAATATCAATAAGTGTAATTTGTACCTCCGGGCTTTTTTCGGTCTTTAATGCAGTGGTCAATGCTTTGATAACCGATTGATTAGGAGTGAATTGCGCCAATCCTTCGGCTGCTTTCATTCTTACATTTACATTATCATCATATTGCAAGGTGTGCGCAAGCGCTTCAATGACCTGAGGATCAGCGACTTCCTGTTCTACGGCAGTATTCACGGCTTTGATGCGCTGGCTGGCGGATTCTTCGCGCAACATGCTCAAAACCAGCGTTGTATTCGCATTTTGCATTTCAGCCATCAAGGTTTTAATCTGCTCTTGCTGTTGCATATTTTGATACCAAAGCGTACCAAATCCTAATCCAATGGCTAATAATACAATGGCTGCCGCTGCATAATATGGAGTTTTACGTAATGTAATAACCCGACTATTATTATAATTCGGATGTAATGTTTTTAATACCGGGCGTTGTTCGGCTTCCAGCATTTGATGAAAATGGCGGTACAAATTAGGACTGGGTTGTGCTGTTGGCACTTCGTCCATCGTTTGTAATAAAATTTCCAGTTCCTTCAGCTCGCGGCGCAGTTCGGGGGATTGTGCGAGCTCACTTTCCAGGATAGCTACTTCATTTTTTGAAAGTGTACCTTCCAGATAATCAATTAATTGGCTATGAATGTCTGTTTTCATTTTCTCATTTTTAAAATTCAACCCATCAACTTTTCAACAAACTCAACCTGTTAACTTTTTAAAACGCCTCCATTTTAAAATACAATTCCCGCAATTGCTTGATGGCGCGGTGCGCTTTCACTTTGGCGTTCGATTCGGTGCAGCCGAGTATGTCGGCGACTTCACTGTATTTGAGGTTTTGAAATCTGGTTAATACTAATATTTCCCGCTGATCTTCAGGTAGTTGTGCCATTGCCTGGTGCAAGGCGGCTACATTTTCTGCCTCTTCCATTTGTTTGGAAATCGGTTCGTCGGTTCCGCCTACATTTTCTGCATGATTAAAATCGGAGGTTTGAATCCGATTTTTTTTATAATAATCCGCGCTTACATTCCGTGCAATTTGAAAAATCCAGGATTGAAACGCCGTTTGATTCCGATACGATTGGCGATATTTCAATAGCCGTTCAAATACATTTTGCGTCAGGTCTTCACTCACCGCTCGCTCGTAGCCCAGCCGAAGAAAAAAATTGTACAGGCGTACATGATACCGCTCAAATAGCTGGCTCGCGCCGTCGAGATTGCCCTCGCTCAGGCGTTGCATCCATTCTTCATCGCTTACGGTTAGTGTTCGTTGCATCAACATCATCAAATATGAAATTTGAAATGTGAAGTATGAAATTTGAAATTGGTGGTTATAATATTATAAGCTTTTCAAATCTCAAATTTCAAATTTCTCATTTTTGAATAGGGTTACTTGGGTTTTGAAAGTTAGTTACAAAAAATTATCAGAATTTTCAAGATTTTTAAATTTACAGAATAGTACATTGTAACAGAAACCATATTATACGCTTCCCTTACAACAACAATTGGAACGCGGACGACACGAACTACGCGGATTATCGCTGTGGCTCTGCCTCCTTCTGCGAAGTCAGCGAGTGAACTCAAATTCAAACTTTTCCGCTCTGCAGGTCATGAGACTCCTTTGCAGAGTTCTTTGGACAGGAAAAGATTAAATAATTTTTGTTCCAAAAATAAAATAGTTCGCATGCTGCAAATGCTTTAATCCTGCCAATCCAAATAAAAAAGCAGCCCCCATTGCGGAAGCTGCCTACGTGAATTGTTTTCAAATCGGTTTTGAGTCTAGCGTGGTGCCGAATTGCATTCGGTATGGTCTTTCGCCGATTATGAATCGACGCTATTGTTTTATAAATTTTACACTTTGCGTGTGACCCGCAGTTTGCAGGCGCAACAAGTACATACCTACTGGTAAATTGCTGATATTCAATTGAATATTATTTTTGCCGGTTTGAACACTTTCGCGCTGGCTTTGAATTAATCTGCCTTCCAAACTGAAAATTTGCAACAGATAAGTGCCAGATGCCGTGGTATTGAACTCCAACGTTGCCGCTGTTTTTACTGGATTTGGATACAATTTGAGATCGCGCAGCACTTCCACCTCATTGGTGCCGGTAGTTTTCAAGCTATAAGTTGGATTTCCGGTGAAGTTTTGTGTATTCAGATTCAGCACCGCACGGAAAGTATTGGTACAACCAGCGCTGGTAGTAATCGTTAACGTAACTTCGTAAATGCCTTGCGCCTGATAAGTGTGGAAAGGCGCAAATTCTGTGCTGCTTGTCCCGTCTCCAAAATTCCATTTAAATTCGATGGCATCGGGCGAAGAAAGATTTTTAAACGCCACTCGCAAAGAATCTACAAACAAGGCAGGCAGGAACAACGCATTGCAATCATTGTCATAAATGGCATTCGGATCAATGAAAACCACCATGCTTGTTGCACTTTCACAATCAGCTGAACGAATGGTCAGTTTTACAAAGAATACCCCGTTGAAAGCATACGTATGCGTTGGGTTTTTCTCAGTGCTGGTGTAGCCGTCGCCGAATTCCCATAGGAGAGAGGTAAATTGACCGATGGATAGATTGCGGAAAGTGATTGTGCGCTGATTTCCAGCAAGTTGTGCAAAGGTAAACATCGCCTGGCAACTTGAGCTGGACACCACATCGTTGCCACCTACATAGACCACCCGCGTGCTGCTCGTGGTGCAACCAGTCGAAGTAGCAATATATTGCGTCACCGTGTAAACGCCAGGACGTGTGTACGTGTGCGTAGGGTTTTGAGAATCGCCGTAAGTGCCGTCGCCAAATTCCCATTTCCAACCTAGAATTGTTCCGTTCAACACTTTTGAAAAATCTTTAAAGTGAATTGTCAAAGAAGTGCTGTCTTGTAAAATGGCGCTGAAAGCAGAGGTACAATCATTGGCAGGATCGGTCGTATTGCAATTGAATATTTCCTGATCTTCATAGCCTGCGCACGTTGCAAAGCAAATATTTGAGAACGTAATCGTATCTCCGTCGGATCCAATGGCGCAAACCGGTGCATAGTACAAGGGACAGATACAATCACTCGTGTCGGGTTCGCAGCGTACAAAATCGCGTTCTGTAAATCCGTAACACTTTGCTACACAAGCATTTGGAAACTCCTTGACGTAACCGTCCACTTTGACACAAACCGGATCGAGATTTAATGGACAGGAGCACTCATCATTGCGGCGGCAGCGGAACCAATCGCTTTCGGTGTAGCCTTTGCATCTTGCAAAACAAGGATTATCAAAAGTAACCGTATCGCCATTTATCACTACACAAACTGGATCATAATATTCCGGGCAAACGCAACTGCTTGAATCACAGGCTACAATGTCCGATTCTTTAAATCCATTACACAGTGCTTCACATTTGTTATTATAACGGATAATTTGACCGTCCGCCAATTGTACACACACTGGATCGATGACAGGTGGGCACATACAATCGTTCGGACGGCACTGGAATAATTGTTCGGGATTATAACCTTCGCACTGCGCGAAGCAACGGTTGGTGAAAGTCAAGGTATCGCCATTTGGACCAATGGCACAAACGGGATCCAAAATTTTAGGACAATTGCAACTTGTTGTATCACAAGAGACAATCATATTTTCATTAAAACCGGCGCACTGTGCTTCACATTTATTTGAGAACTGAATAAAACTGCCATTAGGCGTTGCCACACAAACCGGATCATAAATTGCATCGCAAACACAATCGTCAGGATTGCAACGAACAAAATCTTCCGATTCGTAGCCTTCACAGGCAGCAAAACATTTGTTAGAAAAAGTTAATGTATCTCCATTTGGATCAACGACGCAGACCGGGTCATAATATTCCGGGCAAAAGCAACCGCCCGTTGTATCACATTGTACAAAATCATTTTCTTTAAAACCCGCACACTTAGCGCGGCAGGCGTTGGTATAGGGCAACGTGTCGCCATTCACCACCACACAAACCGGAATATATTCATCCGTTGGGCAGTCGCAGGTATCCTGGCAAGGTACAAAATCGCGCTCAGTATAGCCTTTGCAAGCGGCTTCGCAGGCATTGCCAAATTGAGTGATCGTTCCATCCGCCGTTTTTACACAAACCGGGTCATACACCGCTAGACATACACAGGTGCTGTCTTGGCAAGCGCCCCATTCATAGTTGGTGTAGCCGGCGCATACCGCCAGGCATTTATTCGGAAAAGTAATCACCGCGCCACTTTCCGTTCTCACACACACCGGCAGGTACTCGCGGGTGCAATTGCAATTGTCAGAATTATTGATATAAACACTGGTTTTAAAAATAGTTGTACACAGCATAGAATCTTGAATCTGCGCTGTAATGGTCAGGGATACCACATAAATGCCACCGCTCGAGTACGTGTGTTTTGGGTTTTGTTCATTACTTGTGGTATTGTCACCAAAATCCCAAGTCCATTTTGTAATCGGTGTTGTTGCAAATGATAAATCTTGAAAATAAATGGTTTTAGGATCATTCGGATCCGACTTTTGAGTGAAAAATGCCTGACAGGTTTCAGGCGGCGGTGGCGGGGTAATGTTTTGACAAACAGTGAAATCTACATTTCTGAAAATCAAACTATCTTTAAAAATTTGCAGCACCTTCGACTGCGTTTGCCCGGTGCAAAGATCACGTACCTCAACGGCTAATTTGGTATAACCTTGAGAAGGCACAAACATAGCAACGATGCCAAAATAACGCCCTTCGCTATCAGTTAACAATGTGCGTACGCCCGCTTCGGTATATAAATTGACCGGCACGCTGCGCGCAGGCGTACCCTCACTGCTGTAAAAAACGCGCCCCGACACTTCAACCGTTTGGTTTTGTGCTGCCAGCAAGCCCAAACAGCAAATAGTGATAAATAATGTGAAAAACGTTTTCATACAAGTTGCACTTTTTTGATTGTTTTCAATTAATTTTTTATTAAAAAAGTAAATGATTTTTTTCTTTTGTAAATAAATGCTACTGAATTATCACTTTTTGTAATAAAATGCCTTTTTCGGTATAAATTTTTATGAGTACCAAACCAACTGCCTGATTTTCAAGCGACAATCCCAGCGAATATGCCTCTTTTAGTTGCCAATGAGCGAGCCGCTGTCCTTGTAAGTTGAAAATTTCCACTTGCTGCATGCTCACGGAAGATCGTATGTGTAGCACATCCGCAGTCGGATTCGGAAAAACTTGAATCAATCGTGACAAAGGAAGCTCGTGGGTAGGAACTGACATGGCGGAATCGTAGATGGTCAAAATCGCTTCGCTGCCGGCAGTGATAATATCCTGAAAATCACCGTCCACCATCTTGATGTACCGCGCTTTAATACTGGTTTTGATGCTGTCGAGCGTCAGCAAAGCAATGAGGTCATCTTCAATTACCCCGCGCAGTTTGGCAACTTGTCCAACACCACTCACCGGATTTCGACCAAAGCGGGTGAGTGCAACATCCAATCGATTATTGGTAGGAATTTGAAAATAAAACAATTCGTTGTCTCTTCCCAGCCAAGATTCATTCAGATCAAGGGTGATTTCTTTAAAAATTTGTGCATCATATTCCAATGAAAACGCAATACCATTGACACTTGCAATGGAGTCGCCGCGCGAACCTTCCAGAAAAATCGGGATTTCAAAAGTACCTCCTTCTCTAAAAATACGATGAGCGGCTGACGTTTCTATCCGCAACTGAGGATCAAACCCTGGCGCGCCACTCGGCAGCGTGACAGGGCTAGGATTGACACGTTTGCTGCCATAATTGCGATAAACCGTCAAAAAATCAGAAAAATCTACCAACCCATTTCCATCGGTATCGGCAAAAGCGAAGTTGGTACTATCTGGGAAGACCACTGCCCACAGCAAGGGCGCCGTCGCCTCTGCGTAATCTACACTCGTATCCGGTCGAATGGGACCATAACTGCCATACGCGTAGCCGATGTACAGGATGTCAAAATGGTTGACCGTGCCGTCGTTATTGGCATCGCCAGGATATACCTGTGCCTGCGCGCTTTGCATCGCAGCGACAAAGAGCCAGGAAAGGAGGAGCAGTTTAAGATAAAACGGGCTTTGTTTTCGCATTTTTTTACAATGTTTCATGGGTATGGACAGGTTCAAAAGTACAAGCAGTTGGGGTATTGTGCAATTACATTTTTAGGCATTTATCAGAAAAAAAGAATGAAAAAATACGTAAATAATATTATCAACTAATTGATTATTAGAATGTTAAACAATTTACAATTTTAAAAAATATCAGAAAAAACAAATTGATTTATTCTAAAAAATCAGGTTAAATTTGTAGTATAAATGACCGAGTGATATGGAAAATAGCAAGTTACTTCTTTTGCTTAAAACTTTCAATACCAGCGAATTACGCGCTTTTAAAGATTTTGTGGAATCCCCTTATTTTAATAAAAATGAAGAACTGGTACGCTTGAATGCCTATTTAAAAAAATATGCAGCCAAAGCTTTTCCGCCCTCTAAAATTCAGCGAGCGAGCGTATTTGCAGCGGTATTTCCAGGGGAGCCTTATGATGAAAAAAAATTAAATTATGCCGCGAGTTTATTGCTGAAATTAGCAGAGCGCTTTGTGGCGTTGCAATGTTTTGAAAATCAGTGTACAATGCCTGACTATCAGATACTTACGGTGTATTCAAAACGGCATTTGGATAAAAACTATGATTACATCTTTCAACAAGCACAGGCAAAAATCGAATCATTTCCTTATCGGAATGAAGATTATTATTACCAACGTTATTTACTCGCAGAGGTGGCTGACGCCCATTTTTCGGCAAAAAATGAGCGACGTTTTGATCCGGCATTGCAAGATGCTTCCGATTTTTTGGACGTATATTATATTGCAAAAAAGCTGAAATTACTTTGCAATATGCTTGATCGTCAAAAGTTTATATCAACAAATTATGCTTTATATTATATTGAAGAGCTGAAAATGATATTAGCACAACGAGATTGGGGCGCCGTGCCACCAATTGCCGTTTATCATCCATTATTATTAGTATTAACCGAAAAAGAGCCAAATATTTACTTTAAATATTTTCGTCAATTGTTACAGCAACACATTCAAGCGTTTCCACCAGAAGAAGCCCGCGAATTGTATCGTTTTGCGATCAATTTTTATATTCAGCAAATCAGGGTAGGGGAGAAGCAGCTGGCGCAGGATTTAATGGCTTTGTACCGAGAAGGTATTGATAATCAAGTGCTTTTGGAAAATGGACAGCTTTCACCCTGGACGTTTAAAAACATGGTAAAATTGGGTTTGGGATTGCGTCAATATGATTGGGTGGAGCAGTTTGTAACGGAGTTTAGCTCAAAATTGGAAGCCGACAAGCGAGAAGACGCGTATCATTTCAACCTTGCAGACTTGTATTATCACAAACAAGATTTTACTCAAACATTGTTTCACTTGAATCAGGTAGAATTTTCTGACATTTCTTACCATGTTGGTGCCAAATCTATGTTGCTAAAAATTTATTATCAAATGCAAGAAACGGAAGCGTTTTTATCGCTCCTTTCAACTTTTCGGGTATTCTTGCAACGCAACAAAAGTGTACCTAAAGAAGTGAAAATGCCTTATTTAAACTTTGTGAATTTATTACATGAGTTATTTCGGCACGGAAAAGGAGATCATAGTGTTTTAAAAAAGAAAATAGAATCTACACCGATGCTGACGGAGCGGCAGTGGCTTTTGCAGCAACTGGAAGCGATGAGGTGACACCTTTTTGAGGCGACGCCTCATCGCAACGCGTTTCCAATTAATCTCTCATGGCAGCAATGCCCGGCAATTCTTTGCCTTCAAAAAATTCCAACATAGCGCCGCCACCCGTAGAAACATAGCTCATCTCGTCTGCCAAGCCCATGTCATTCACCGCTGCCACCGAATCGCCGCCACCTACGAGTGAAAAAGCGCCGATTTTGGTTGCTTCCGATATTGCTTTGGCAACAGAACGCGTGCCATTGGCAAAATTTTCCATTTCAAACACACCCATCGGACCGTTCCAGAGAATGGTTTTGGAGTGCATAATGACTTTGTCAAAGTCCGATATAGCGCGTTCGCCAATATCCAAGCCCATCCAGCCATCTGGGATTTCGTCGCTATTCGACTGCTGAATGTTGGCGTCGTTGGCAAAATTGTCGGCAATCACTGAGTCCTGCGGCAACAAGAGACTAATGCCCTTTTCTTTTGCTTTGTCAATCAATTGTTTAGCTGTGTCGAGGCGGTCTTCTTCTACCAGCGATTTGCCTACATTGCCGCCGATTGCTTTGAAGAAAGTATAAGCCATGGCGCCGCCGATGATGAGATTGTCCACCAGATCCAGCATGCGCTCGATGATGAGAATTTTGTCAGAAACCTTTGCTCCACCGAGAATAGCCGTGAGCGGACGCTCTGGATTATCGAGCACTTTGTTGGCGTTATCCACCTCGCTTTGCATCAAGTAGCCGAAGCCTTTGGCATCAGCTGGGAAGTATTTGGCAATGACTGCCGTAGATGCGTGTGCGCGGTGCGCGGTGCCGAATGCGTCGTTGATGTAAATGTCGCCGAGCTTGGCAAGCTGCTGAGACAAAGCCTCGTCGCCTTTTTCTTCACCCGGATAAAAGCGGGTATTTTCAAGCAGTAGTACTTCGCCAGGTTGGAGGGCTGCGGCGGCTTTTTCTGCAATTTCACCCACGGTTTCCTCGCTGAATTTTACGTCTTGTCCAAGCAATTGGCTTAGGTGCGGCAGGATGTGGCGCAGCGTGGTGCCTTCGCGGTCGAGTGTGCCGTCTTTCTTTTGTGGGCGACCCATGTGCGACATCAAAATGACCGAACCGCCGTCTTCCAGCACTTTTTTAATGGTGGGAATGGCGGCACGAATGCGCGTATCGTCGGTTATTTGGAAACTCTTGTCGAGGGGCACGTTGAAGTCCACCCGCATGAGCACTCGTTTGTTTTGAAAATTGAAATTCATGGTTTTTTCTTTTAGTTGAAAGGTTGAATGGTTTATTTAAAGGTTTAAGGGTTTAAAGGTTGATGGGTTGATAAGGTATGAAATAGTAATACGTTCATTACCACGAAACTTTTTTGGGGAATACGGCTGCCGCGTGAGGGATAGGAGCGATACCGACAGCCCCCGACCCCCAAGGGGAGGAGGGATGGAGGTAAAGCGGATAGCCCGACCCCCGATAGCCCTTGCCACTCTTTTCTTTTTGAAAAATGAGGGTGATGGGGCTATCGGGGGGCACGCCCAAAAAATTGAAGTCGGAGGTCAGAAATCAGAAGTCGGATGTTGGAGGTCGGATTGTGTCTGACTTCTGACATCTAGCTTCTGACTTCTAATTTAAACCCGCAATGCCAAATCCGCCAGGCGAGCAGAGTAGCCGGCTTCATTGTCGTACCAGCCAACGACTTTCACCATATTGCCGATGACCATTGTGAGCTTGCTATCGAAAATGCAAGAGTGCTGATTGCCAACGATGTCGGCAGATACGATCTCGTCTTCGGTGTATTCGAGGATGCCTTTCATGGCACCTTCAGAGATGGCTTTGTAGGCAGCGTTGATTTCTTCGATGGTAGCGGTCTTTTTCACAATGGCGGTGAAATCCGTAACCGAACCTGTTGGCGTAGGCACGCGCATGGCGTTACCGTTCAATTTGCCTTTCAGGTGTGGCAATACCAAACCTACTGCCTTTGCAGCGCCCGTAGAAGTAGGCACGATAGACAATGCCGCGGCACGTGCACGACGCAGGTCTTTGTGCGGTGCGTCTTGCAGGTTTTGGTCAGCCGTGTATGCGTGAATCGTTGTCATAAAGCCCATTTCAATACCCAGCAACTCGTCAAGTACCTTTACCATCGGCGCGAGGCAGTTGGTGGTGCAAGAAGCATTGGAGTAGATGGCTTCACCTTCCACGATTTTGTCGTCGTTTACGCCCAGTACGATGGTTGGCATTTCGCCGGTAGCCGGAGCCGAGATCACTACTTTTTTAGCGCCAGCCTGAAGGTGCAAGCCAGCTTTTTCCTTGTCGGTAAAGCGACCGGTACATTCCAGCACGATGTCAACGCCGAGATCGCTCCAAGGTAATTTGGCGGGTTCGCGCTCTGCCAAGCCTTTGATAGCCTTGCCATTGACGATGATGTTGTTTTCATCGGCACTTACTGTACCATTGAATTTGCCGTGCACAGAGTCATATTTCAGCAAGTGTGCCAGCGTAACGTTGTCGGTCAAGTCGTTGATAGCGACTATTTCTACGTCGGGATTGTTGATCAAATTGCGGAAGGTAAGACGACCAATGCGTCCAAAGCCGTTGATAGCGATTTTTTTTGCCATGGCTTAAATTACAATTAAGGGTTTTAAAAAAAATGTGAGATATGAAACGTGAAATGAGAAATTTAAAAATGTAGCTGATTAACAGCTGTTTTCATATTCCAAATTTCAAATTTCTGCTATTGTCAAAACTTAGTGTAAAAGTAACAATAATTGAAATATTTCTAACAATGGAACAATTTTTCTTAGCAGCTTGTTAAGATCGTTGCGAAGATAATGGCTGAAAAGCGGGAAAGAAAGGAAAAGAAGAAGAAAAAAAATTTTGCAAAAAAGTTTGGCAGCATATAAAAAAGTTCTATCTTCGCCTCGCTTTTGAAGAAAGCAGTATAACTCCACAAGCTGGTCCGTTCGTCTAGGGGTTAGGACGCATCCCTTTCACGGATGAAACACGGGTTCGATTCCCGTACGGACTGCAACCAGCCAACAAAAATCCTTGTAAGTGCTTGACTTGCAAGGATTTGTTTTTTGGTAATTGTTCAAGGCGGTTATCTCATTCGATTTCGCAAATCTTGAAAATTCACGAAATCGCATTCATTCCCTTGACCCACTCCTTTTTCCGGAAATTCCATTACATTTTATCTGTCAATTCTTTTAGGCGGTCTTTCTCTTTTTTGCTTAGGCTGTGTATGCCATGTTTGTTGATTTTATCGAGCAGGGCGTCGAGTTCTTGTTCCTGGGTGAGCCTGGCGTTGGGTTCATTCGGCTTCCAGTTTTTCAGCATTTCTACATTTTCACCCCAATAGTGATCTACCATTAGCACCGCCGGATTGCGTACAATTAATACCAGAAAAGTTGTAACCGGCACTAAAATGAGCAACACCACCCACCAGTGGTCGAGTGCAATCCTTGGATTGAATAAAATGGAAATCAATACGCCAATAATCGCGCCGCCCAGGTGTGCTTCGTGCCCGATGTTGTCGCGTTTGCTTTTGATGCCCCATATCGACACCAACATGTAGAGCACGCCAAAAATCCAGCTTTTCATTTCAAAAGGCAGAATAACGAAGCCAATTTTACTATTTGGAAAAAGCACGATGGACGAAAAAATAACTCCGGCGATGGCACCCGATGCGCCGAGTGCGCGATAATCGCCGTGATTGCGGTGAATCCATAACGCCAGTAAGCTGCCGCCTATCATGCTGGCAAAGTAAAGCAATAAAAACTTGCCAGTGCCAAACACAAACTCCAGTGAAAAACTAAAGGACAGCAGAGCGACCATGTTGAAGCCATAGTGCAGCCAATTGGCATGCAGGAAGCCAGAGGACCACAGCCGTCGGTATTCCTTGTCAATCAATATTTTATCTACGTCAAAGAGGTAGGTTTCCTGAAAACCATAGTCGCGCAGCCCTTTGTAAGTGGTCAGCCCGGTGATGATGGCTATGATGATGCCTACCATGCTGGATGCTTCCATAATGATGGGTTTTTTGATTTTTTAAAAATAGGATTA
>CAZFBN010000095.1:0-21302 GCA_964517145.1 uncultured Saprospiraceae bacterium | reverse complement strand
TAAGGAAAGTTGAAGAAGCTAGCAATAAAATAAGGGGAATCGAAATGACTCCCCTTTTGCGGACCGGACGGGACTCGAACCCGCGACCTCCGCCGTGACAGGGCGGCATTCTAACCGACTGAACTACCGATCCAACATTTTTTAATACAAATTATTTTGCTTGATGGTTCCTGGCGTTTTTTATACAAGTGTTCACCTTGTTTCCAGAAGCGAGTGCAAATGTAGAGCACTTTTTTTTTTCATGCAAGCACTTTGGTAAAAAAAATTAAAAAAACTATGCTGTTGGCAGTTTTACTCTCACCTTATTGCTACCTTTGTTAAACGTTTTAAAAAATAACCCCTGCAAACCCTTCAAACAAGTCATGACCTAAACTTAGGCAATATGGTTTTCTTAGATTTTGAGAAACCCCTTGAAAATCTGTACGAACAGCTTGACAAAATCAAACAGGTAGGCGAAGAAGGCGAAATTGATGTCACTGTGATGATGAAAGAGCTGGAAGTGAAGATCAGAAATAAGCGCAAGGAGCTTTACAATAATTTGACCGGCTGGCAGAAGGTGCAAATCTCTCGCCACCCGGAGCGCCCTTATACCTTGTTTTACATCAATCAAATGTGCAAGAAATTTATTGAATTGCACGGAGATAGATATGTGAAAGATGATAAGGCAATTGTAGGGGGCTTAGCCAATCTCGACGGGCAAACCGTCATGATAATCGGGCACCAAAAAGGCATTAATACCAAAATGCGGCAGTACCGCAATTTTGGCATGGCTAACCCTGATGGCTACCGCAAAGCCTTGCGATTGATGAAAATGGCAGAACGCTTTGGTTTTCCGGTCATTACACTGATTGATACACCAGGAGCTTACCCCGGCCTAGAGGCAGAAGAACGCGGACAAGCGGAGGCAATCGCCCGGAATTTGTTTGAAATGGCACAACTGCGTGTACCCATTGTTTGTGTCATCATTGGCGAGGGCGCTTCGGGCGGCGCGCTGGGCATTGGTGTGGGCGATCGCGTTTACATGCTGGAATACACCTGGTACTCCGTGATTTCGCCTGAATCTTGCTCCTCCATCCTTTGGCATAGCTGGGATTATAAAGAACAAGCTGCTGAAGCCCTCAAACTTACCGCTGACGATATGTACGAATTTGGGTTGATCGATGGTATCATCAAAGAACCTATTGGCGGCGCGCATAGCAGCCCTGAAGAAGCCGCTAAACTGCTGAAAAAGCAGCTCAAAAAAACAATTGCAGAATTACAAGAATTTTCGCCGGACGAACTGATCGAAAATCGAATCAATAAGTATAGTAAAATGGGCGTTTACGAGCTTGCGCCAGAAAATGCAGATGCTGCGGAAAAAAAATAGTAGAGGCACTTTACAATCCAACAAACATTCATGAGTTTTTTGAACGATATAAAAAAACGCGTTTTTAACCGCTCTTTGGAACAACAGGGCAAACTAAACCGGATGGATCGAAAATTTGTCGGCTTTGAAAAAGCTCAATCCATCGGGCTGCTCTTCGATGCCACCGATTTGAATCAACGTGAAATCGTATTTCAATATGCCGATCAACTTTCCAAAAAAGGCAAACGCGTAAGATTGCTGGGCTTTTTTGATAGCAAACTCGAAGATCCGAATTTTACGTTCAAATATTTCAACCGCAAACAGCTCGATTGGGCGGGCAGACCCCACGGCGAGCAGGTGCAGGAATTTGTACAACAGCCTTTTGATTTATTGCTCAATCTGGACACGCAGCCAAAGCCGCCAGCCGAATACGTGTGCGCGCAGTCGAAAGCGCACCTGCGGATAGGACCCGTGACAAACCATACTTTTTGCTATGAATTGATGATTGACATCTCAGGCTCAAACAATTTGCATACTTTTATTCAACAAATGGAATCTATTTTAGCAAAGACCAATTCCCGACAGCATGAAAAGACAGCAATTTAGCGGCACGGGTGTAGCAATGATTACACCTTTTAAGAATAAAGCGATTGATTATGCAGCACTGGAAGGCATCATTGAACACGTGATTCAAGGAGGCGTCGATTACATCGTTTGCTTGGGCACCACTGGCGAAGCCATTACGCTAACCACCAAAGAATGCCGGGAGGTACTAGATTTTACCATTAAACACGTGGCAGGTAGAGTGCCGATTGTGGCGGGTTATTTTGGTAGCAATTTTACAGATCGACTGGTTGATTTTATTAAAAATTTCAACTTTGAAGGCGTGGACGCCATCATGTCGAGCAGCCCAGCTTACAGCAAACCCTCGCAAGAAGGTATTTTTCAACATTATATGGCGATTGAAAAAGTGTCGCCTGTTCCCATCATTATTTACAATGTGCCGGGGCGCACCAGTAGCAACGTCAAGCCGGAAACCGTCATTAGAATTGCTCACGAAAGCGAAAAATTTGTAGCAGTGAAAGAAGCCGCCGGTGATGTGGTGCAAGCCATGAAATTGATCAAAAACCGTCCAGAACATTTGCTCGTGCTTTCCGGCGACGACCCGCTGACCTTGCCCCTGATTGCCAGCGGCGGCGACGGCGTCATTTCGGTCATTGCCAATGCTTATCCCTCCTCCTTCAGTGATATGGTACGCGCTGCTTTAAATGGCGACTTTGACACGGCTCGTCGTTTGAATCTGGATTTGCTCGACATCCATCCTTGGCTGTATTGCGATGGCAATCCTGCCGGTATCAAAGCAGCTATGCACCTATTAGGCTTGTGTAACAATGAGTTACGTATTCCGCTCACGCCAGTTTCAGATGCTACTTTTGAAAATCTGAAAAAAGAAATGCAAAAAGTAGGCGGGCTAGTGCAGACGGCACAGTAAGATGCGCTCATTTGATGGCTTCTGGCAGGGAGAGAATGCTTGTTTTTATAAAATTTATTAACATTAAACACGCATTCAGTTCGGCTTTTTCTAGTGTGCCTTTGTTGAAGAGACTTTGATTTTATTTATTAAAATTCAATCTTTGTGAAAAACACGGCAAATTATGACCCTGCGAGAATTGTTCGATCTTGTTGGTAACAATCCATTGTATATCCTTTTTTATTTTGCCATTATTCCATTTGCGGCGCTGCTGGCAAATGTGCTGGGCAAAGGCGAAGGCAATCTTTCACCTTGGAAATATTTATATTCGATTTTAATCTATGCGGTATGCGTACCGGGCATTTTCGCGGTCACACTATCCATTTATTACTTTCTGTTTGAAAAGCGCAGCATTCTGGACACGGACGTTTATATTCAAATTTTACCCATTGTTTCGATGGTGCTCACGCTGCTCATCATTCGCCGCAATGCCGATTTTGACTACATTCCCGGATTCGATAAATTGTCAGGATTGATGATGATGATTGCCGCCACGCTGGGCATTATGTGGTTTGTGGATCGCACGCGCATCTACGCCATCACGTACCTGCGTTTTGAGGTGGTGTTGCTTATTTTCTTTGCCTTGCTGCTGGTGATTCGCTTCGGCTGGTCCAGAATATTTGCAAGAAAAACGATGGAGTAATGGAATGATGGAAAACTGGAATGTTGGATAATTGGAATGTTGTACGTGCCATTCCAATCATCCATAATTCCATTTAAATTTTACTGCGTATCCTTCGCCATTTCCACGTCTTTCAGCGTGTAAATCAAGCGATTAACATCAGAATCATTCAATTCCAATTTACCTTTCAGCGTAACAGGATCCGCCGAGTATTTGATCGGTTCTTTGGCATACACCTCCATCACCGTTTCGGGTCCGGCACCGCCGCAGAAGAAGCACATGCTGTACGGGAATGCTGAAAAGATAAATTCCTTGTGGCTTTTGTAGCCTTCCACCGGAATGATATAACCTTTTATTTTAATCTCTTTACCTGCCAGTTTTTTGATGTCCTCGCTGAAAATCGGCACATCTACTTTGAAGCCCAACATTTCGTCGTATTGCTTCTTGAAAGTAATTTTAGAAAGGGTTTTCCACATATTGTCCTGCGCAGAGGCAGTGGAAATAGCGGTGGCAACGAACAGCATGGCAACAAACGCAACAGCCAAATTTTTCATATCAGGTATGCTTTTAGAGTTTGAACTGCTAAATTAACACCAATTCGACAAATAAAGCTTTTAAATTCTTGTTAAAAAGCCTTTTAAATCCCGATTTTTTTTGAATGGCTGATTTTTTCTACCTGAATGATGCGAACGGGGCAGTGCGTGGCAGCCGCTACATTCTCCTCGTATTCTTCATCGCCGACAACGACCGAGTGAAATCCTCGTTTTTCTTTGGCACCGATGAGCGTGGATTTCCCATCTTTGCGCGACACCCGCCAACGGTGCGCCGCCGCTTCCACGCAGGCATTGCAGCCAATGCATTTTGCGCGTTGCTGGGTGATGCGTACCATCAGGCATCCACGATTTTGTACAATTTATCGGAAGGGCGAATTTTCTGCGGCAGCGGCAAAGAAAAGGAATCGCCTTTGCTGGCTTTATCGACGGGCGTGTTGTTGACGCGCATTTCAGCGACGGTGGTTTGAATGACGCCAGTGGTGGGTCCGGTGATTATAATTTCGTCACCGACGGAGAGTGAATTGGATTCCAAATAAAATTCGCCTACTTGTATTTTATCAAAATATTTAACGCCTTGTCCCAGAAACACTTTTCGCTTGGTCGCTTTGGAGCCATAGTCATCCGTCCATTCGCCCATGGTGCGCCCCAGGTAATACCCATCCCAGAAACCGCGATTGTAAACAGTTGATAATCGGGCTTTCCAGGCTTCAATTTTATCCGGTGTGAACGTGTCATTTTGATAAGCATCAATGGCTTCTCGATAACATTGAGTGGTGGTATAAACATAATCCGCGCTGCGTCCGCGCCCTTCAATTTTCAAAACACTGACTCCGGCATCCAGCACTTTGTCCAAAAAATCGATGGTACATAAATCTTTTGCAGACATAATGTACTCATTGTCAATTTCAAACTCGATACCATCTTCTTTATCGGTTACAATGTATTGCCGGCGGCAATTTTGAATGCAAGCGCCGCGATTGGCAGACGCAAAATGCGAATGCAAACTCAGGTAACATTTGCCAGAAATAGCCATGCACAATGCACCGTGCGCAAAAATTTCCACCCGCATCAACTCGCCCGAAACGCCCATGATCTGACGCCGTTGAATTTGCTGCGTGATGTACGCTACTTGTTTCAAACTCAATTCCCGCGCGAGCACCACCACATCGGCAAAATTGGCAAAGAATTCTACACTTTCAATGTTGGACACATTCGCTTGCGTTGAAATATGAACCTTGACACCTTTCTTTTTAGCATCATTAAAAACGGCATGATCCGAGGCGATCACCGCGTCCAAACCCGCGTCAGCAGCAGCGTCCAGGATAGTGCGCATCAGATTGAGATCGTGGTCATATACAATGGTATTCAACGTCAGGTAGCTTTTCACCTGGTGCGTCCGGCATTGGGCAACGATTTTGGGTAAATCCTCGATTGTAAAATTGACACTCGACCGCGCCCGCATGTTCAACTGCTCGATGCCAAAATAAACCGCATTCGCCCCCGCCTGAATGGCAGCCGTGAGCGCTTCAAATGAACCTGCCGGAGCCAGCAATTCTACCGATTGCATACACGAAAAATTATCGTAAAGGATTGATTATCAAAAACTAAAATGAGATTCTACTGAAAGGGCACAAAGTTCGGGCAATTTTATTGAAGGATAAATGATTTTTGTCACCGTTTTCCTGCCGTAGGAATGCCGCACAAAAACTAGGCTAGCAGTTAAAAATAATCTAAATTCAAGGCAACAAAACAAGCTATGGATTTTTTTCGGCTTTTCGATATTTTGCCTTACCAGCAGGCGCGGTTTCCTAATAAAATCGCTTTGGCAAAACGGCACGCCGCCGGCTGGGATTCGTTTTCGCCCGCCCAATGTTTGCAGGAAATCAATCGGGTAAGCGCCAAATTGTTGAATTTAAGCATTCAAAAAGGCGATCTAGTGGCGATTCTCGCGCGCATTGGCAGTCCGCAGTGGTTGTTTTTTGACCTGGGGGCGCAGCAAATCGGTGCCGTGGTGGTTCCGTTGCATAACTCGTTATCTTCCAGCGATTTAACCTATATTTTTCAAGAAACCGAAGCTAAAATTTGCCTCACCGCAGACCACGAGCTGTATGAAAAAATGCAGGTGGTTAAAATAGCATCGCCAACTTTGCAGTATGTATTTTGCCTTGAGGATGTACCTGGAATGCCCAATTGGCAGGCGCAGTTGACTGAACCCAGTCCGGTTTCGTTGGAGCAGATCGATATTTTGAAAAACGCCATTTCCGAAAACGACCTTGCTACCATCATTTATACCTCTGGCACCACGGGCGAGCCGAAAGGGGTGATGCTGTCGCACAAAAATATTGTAAGCAATATTAAATCCATTATTCCTTTAGTACCCATTCATTATCAACACAATACATTTAGTTTTTTGCCACCAAGTCATATTTTTGAACGCATGGTGGTGTATTCGTATCTGGCGGTGGGCGCTACGGTTTATTTTGCTGAAAGGCGGGAAACGGCGTTGCACGATTTGCAACAAGCCAAACCACACTATTTTACAGCAGTACCAAAAATCCTGGAACGTGTACACGATACCATTTTACAACAAGCCAACCAAAAAAATCGCTGGATTCGCCGTTTGATTCGCTGGGCAATGAAGTTGGGCGAACGTTACAACGAAAGCAAACGCCTGCCGATGCCAGATTTTTGGTTGCAATGGCTCCTGGCAGATTTATTGATTTATCGGCGTTGGCGCAAGCGACTGGGCGGTCGGGTGCGCGGCGTGATGGTAGGTGCGGCGGCGCTTGATGCCAAATTGGGTAAGTTATTCTCGGCGGCGGGCATTCCCATTCGGGAAGGCTATGGATTGACGGAAACCTCGCCGGTGGTATCGTTCAATCGGTTTGAGCCGGGCGGCGTGCGCTTTGGTACGGTAGGCATTCCGGTGCCGGGCGTGGAAATTAAAATTGACCGACCCAATGAAAAAGGGGAAGGTGAAATTTTGGTAAAAGGTCCGAATGTAATGCTGGGTTATTTTAAAAAAGAACAGGAGACAAAGCTGGTGCTGCAAGATGGCTGGCTGCATACAGGCGACATTGGACAAATGGTGCACCGGCGTTTTTTGAAAATTACTGACCGGCAGAAAGATATTTTTAAAACCAGCGCAGGTATTTATGTTGCTCCGCAAAAGGTTGAAAATCAGATGCGAAGCAATCCGTTTATTGAGCAATGTTTGATTATCGGCTTCAATCGCCCTTACGTAGTAGCCCTGATTCTGCCCAATTTTACCAACTTACAACAATGGTGCGAAGCCAACAACGTGCACTGGACGGCACCACAGTTTATGGTATTGAATCCACGTGTGCTGCGCAAAATGGAGAAAGAAGTAGAAAAAGAAAATGAACAATTGGCACCGCATCAACGGGTCAAAAAGTTTTACCTATTGTACCAGCATTGGTCAGAAGAAAGCGGAGAACTGACCCCAACGCTCAAGGCGCGTCGCCAGGTCATTTTAGAAAAATACCGAAGAGAAGTGGAAGAGCTTTATGAATGATGAAGCCCTTCTTCGCAACCTTAGTTGGTTCCCGGTACGCCAGACATATTCTTATTGTAAATCCATACTACTAGCAGGATAAACAAAATCACAAACACTACGAAGGTTAAAAAACAGTATCCTTTTCTTCCGGCGTTTTGAACTTCAGACATAACTGAGCAAATTTTAAATTGCTGATTGTGAATGATTTACTGCTGATTATTCATTGCTAATTGCATCGAAAATATGGTTTGTAATAGACGGATTATCAAACGCCAATCAACAATTTGCAATTAACAATTTCTCAAATCGCTGCAAAGATAAAAAACCAATGTTTACTACAAACAAACAGGCTGCGCTTTTTCGCACAGCCTGTAAGCTATTTGTTTCTATTCTAAACAAGTTTTTTAGAAAAACTTGAAACGATAATCTTTGATCTTCGCATTCTTTTTCAAAGTCTCCATCAGTTGGCTCTGTACTTGTGAGCTGGTGCTGGAAGCCATGAGCGCACCTACTGGCTGAAGTTCAGCAGGAGTAGGAGTTGAGCCACTCTGTTTATTGAGCACTTTTAGCACAAAAACACCCGAATTACCTGCAATTGGTTGTGAAACAGCACCATTTGCTATTGCAAATGCTTCTGCAACAACTTTAGGTTCTGGACCAACATTTGGCAGAGTTGCCAAAGAAAAACTGATGTTCTGAGCGGTATCGATCTGTGTGCTGAATTCGGTTGCCAAATTTTCCAGCTGTTTACCCTTCATTTTTTGTGCCAGCAACTCCGCTTTTTTCTCATTGATAACCAACTGCTCAATATCTGCTTTGATGCTTTCAACCGTAGGAGTACCTGCTTTTTGGATCGTTTTTAGCGCCACCACCAGGTATTTATTGTTGTAAAGCAATACTTCATTCTGATAAGAATACACTTCTGGAGAAACGGTGCCACGTTTTGCTTCAAAAGCCCAGCGGATGATGTCGCGCGAAGTTTGACCACTACCGAGTGACCCCAGTGTAAAGTCATTGGCTTTTAACAAAGGAGAGGTCTCTATGCTCAGGTCTGGGTCTTTTTTTACAGCAGCTTCCAGCTTATCCAGCGAACGATAGTTGCCTGCCATTGCCTGCGCTTTTTCATACATTGCCGACTGCGTTGGCTCGCTGGGTACGATGGGTTCTGTCAAAAGCGCCAGTTTCACCCCAACATTATTATTAATGTATTTTCGATCGGTTACTTCCACCAGGTGTACGCCAAACTGCGTCACAACGGTATAAAGTTTGCCTGGTTCTGCTTTGAAGAAAATAAGGTCATTGAAAGGTTTTACCGTTCCACCTGATCCCATAAAGCCCAGGTCGCCGCCTTCCAGTTTTGTAGCATCGGTACCAAAAGCCCTTGCCAAAGAATCAAAAGTATGCGTACCCGCTTCAATCAAGCCCTTCAAGCTGTCAATACGGGTTTGAGCAGTTGCTAAAGTAATGGCGTCTTGCGCTGGCAACAAAATATGACGTGCTTTCACGGAGTCGGGCACGACTTTGCGATCCAACAATTTCACCGCTTGATAAGCACTGCTGGCAATGAAAGGACCATAGACCGATCCGACCGGCATTTTGAACAAAGTATCCACCGCTTCTGCATTGGTAATCATCGTTGACAACTCAGATTGCTTGTAAAAACCCTCATCATAAGCGCCGTTGTTGCGAAGAACCCAAGCAGAATCTTCCGTCGTTGTTTGGAATTCAGGAATCAGATTTTCGATCACTTTTCGATTGGCAACAGAGTCTTCCGCCGTTGGAAATACATCAAAAACAACATATGAAACCCGACGCGTTTCCTCGGTTTGCTCAAAGCGAGCTTTATTTTCTTTCAAATAAGCTTCATAATCTGCATCAGACAAAGCTACTTCCGAATTGTCAATTTCATCGAAAGGTGCGCGCACATACGCCATGTCCACGCGGTTGTTTTGCTCATTGAAGCCCATTTCTGCCATCCAGGTTGGCGTGTAAATCGCCTTTGCCACCATGGTTGCCAGCTTGGATTCCAAGCGCTCCTTAATGATTTCTTTTTCCTGGTTTGCCCAAAAAGAAGTAAACGTTGGTGCAATTTGACCTGCTTGCACCGCTTCATTGATGCGGTTTTCCTCGATGAGTTGCTTATAGAAATTCAATTGCTCCACGTCCAGTACGCCAGGATTATTAGGATTGGAGAAACGCTGACGAATGATCGGGCTTGGATTAGGTCCAAATTGCAAATCAAGCAATTCTGTTTTGCTAACACCCAAACCCAATGCTTCTGCTTCATTGCGGATGATAATGTCTTCCACAAAATAATTCCACAACTGGGTACGGCGAGCATACACTTCTGCCTGCGAATTGCTGTACAACAAATCTTCCGTGCGGGCAAAATCATTCCAATCAATTTTTTCGCCATCTACTTTACCCAAGGTGGTAGAGTTGCCTCCAAAAACAGCGCCCTGACCAGAAACCATGTCCTGAATCACAATACCTGCCAGTGCCAATGCCATCAGGACCACTACGACCCAAATGTACTTCCGAATTTTGCTAATCATTCTTCAACAATTTTAAAATGCCAGATGCCAGATTACAGATGCCAGAATGCCCTATTTATTGGTCTAGCGACTCTGCTCCAACTACTTTTCAAAAAAGCCCTGCAAAGGTAAATCGTTTGCAGTGTAAATTCCAAATTTTCAGATGACTTTGACACTGATTTTCAATTGTTAACTAAACTAAGCAGAGCGTACAAAGTAAAGGATAGAGGAATGCCTTCAAGATATTTCTATTACCTTTTTCAAATGACAGGATTCGGAAGCATTGTAAACCTGCTAAAAACTAGCAAAACGAACCACCTCCCTCTACCCTTTACCCTCTACTCGTTTACATGAAAACAAAATCCTACGCCATGAATATTCTCAATGCGCAGGCGCTCATCATCCCCCAGGTATTTGCGCAGGCGGGAAATGAACACGTCCAAACTTCGCCCCAAAAAATAATCATCTTCCCCCCACAAAGCTTCTAAAATATTGGATCGCTTGATTACCTGATTTTTATACTTCATCAAATACGATAATAAATCTGCTTCTTTCTGGGTAAGCCGTTTGGTGTGCCCGTTGTTAGAAAGAGTCAGATTTGCATAATCAAACTGATATTTACCTATTTTAAAACCTTGGTTCTTCGGCACTTGCACGATTTGGCTGCGGCGCAAAAACACTTCGATTTTCAAAATCAACTCCTCGATACTAAAAGGCTTCGTAATGTAGTCATCGGCGCCTAGTTTGAGCCCATAAATTCGATCTTCCTTCAAAGATTTGGCAGTCAAAAAAAGAATGGGCACTTGCGGATTCAATTTGCGAATTTCCTGCGCAACGGTAAAACCATCCACCCCCGGTAGCATCACATCCAAAATACACAAATCGAAAGACTGTTGTTGAATGGCATCCAGTGCGCTGGGTCCATCGGCGCAATGGGTAATCTGGTAACCTTGCAATTCAAGGTTGTCTTTTGTGACAAAACTCAGCGTAGCATCGTCTTCTACGTACAACAAATGGGCTTTTGAGTGCATATGACGGACAGTCGGTTAAAGATAAATTGGGAATAGCGTTATTGTATAAATTTTTGATTTTCAATAATTAACATGCAAAATCGCTGATCGCTTTTATTTTAAAGGTATTTGAATGCACACCGAAGTGCCTACACCTGCCTCGCTTTCAAGGCGAAGTTTCCAGCCGTGTTTGCGGCAAATCATTTTGACATAAAAAAGCCCCAAACCAAAGCCTTTTACATCGTGGACGTTGCCGGTGGGCACCCGGTAAAATTTTTCAAAGATTTTATCCTGCTGCTCTTTTGGAATACCAATGCCCCGATCAGACACGGTGATTTGTACCGAATGATGCTGCCGACGCGTCCGCAATTCAATATCGGGTACTTTTTTACAATATTTAACGGCATTGTCTAATAAATTGTGCAATACATTTGACAAATGCAGCCGATCCGCGCGAACGCAAAACGTATCCGCCGCCAAATGCGTGCGCAGCTGCCCGCCCTGTTTTTCCATATGAAGCGCCGTAGCAGCGGCAATTTCTGTTAAAAAAGGATGCAAATCAATCGTTTCCAGCTTCAGTTGAAAATTTTGCCGCTCAATGCGTGCCAGTTGCAATACATTTTCTACCTGATTGTTCAGGCGTTGGTTTTGCTCGCTAATAATATTGGCGTAACGTATAAGACGCTGATCTTGGCGGATTTGCGGGGCATTCATAAAAACATCCGCAGAGATTTTAATCGTAGAAATCGGAGTTTTGAACTCGTGAGTCATGTTATTAATAAAATCCTTTTGCATTTCCGACAAGCGCTTTTGTTTTAAAATAACAAACATAGAATAAACAAAAAATATAATGGTAATAAATAACAACGCTGACAACATGATAGAAATCTGCATTTTGCTAAATAAGTAATTGGGACGCGTCGGAAATTTTACACCAAAGTAATAAGTAAATTCATGGTATTTAGGCAGGTTTCCCAATTCCAGATCGGTTGTTTTTTCTGGCGAATAGCTGCAATAATTGCCATACACCATTTGATTATTATGACAGTCAAACACTGCGTACTCAAAATCAATATTCAGCGCCAAGGATTCCAGTTCTTTTTGCAAAAAATATTCGAGGCTACCGGGGTCTATTTCATTGGCAATATTTACAACATAATAATTGCTGCTGCGCTGCTTGACCACGCTGTGCGCGGGCAGGGTTGAATCATTCAGGTCAGCCAGGTCGCGTGCCACATTGTACAATGCCAGGTGTACTTTTTGGTTGAATTCTTCCTCATTGTTGTTCCATGTACTCACGACCCAATACGTCTGCATGCCGATGATGCCCACAATAGCAATCGCTCCCAGTATAACGACCAGTAAAATGGTGCGGTTTCTCATAATGCCAACAATCAACTTTGCCCCAAAATTATACATTCACTTTTCAAAAAGAAGGTTGT
This sequence comes from uncultured Saprospiraceae bacterium, assembly GCA_964517145.1. Taxonomy (GTDB): domain Bacteria; phylum Bacteroidota; class Bacteroidia; order Chitinophagales; family Saprospiraceae; genus JADJNW01. The sequence continues at coordinate 8,747 of CAZFBN010000095.1, read as the reverse complement.
AAATAATTCATTAACAGCTGATTAACATTTATATTGTTTATAATTGACTTAACTGGCGCTAACTGCTTGTTGGCGAATTATTTCATTGCTTTCATGGGTATAACGATAGGTGTGCCGCCAGATGCCTTTTTTTAAAAAATCATTTTCCTGAACTTTGCTTATCACAAAACCATTCTTTTCCAACACTTTCTGCGAGGCAATGTTGCGCGTATCGCAGGTAGCGCCGATGGTCTCCAGTTGCAACTGTTCCCTACAAAAAGGAATCAAATGCGCTACAATTTCGCTTGCAAAACCTTGATTCCAATATTTTGGATGCAATAAGTAGCCAATCAGCGCTTGCTTGGGGTGTGAGGGCTCCACAAAAATGCCGCAGCCGCCAATGTGCGTACCGTCGCGGAGGCACACGCAGAGTTCGTAATGAAATCGCGGCTCGTGCAATTGATACGCGAGCGTCTGCTTGATGAACGATTTGGTCTCCGACACCGTATTGGGTCCCCAGTGTTGAAATTGAGACACTTCTGGCATTTGCGCATAGCTGTGCACTGATTCCCAGTCCGACCATTGGAACTCCCGCACAAACAGCCGCTCGGTGGAAAACAAAATTTTCATCTGGCAGGTTATTTATCTTTGATCCGTGAAACACCCGGTAATTTATATTAAAAATTGACCAAAGGCAAGTTTCTATATAAATTTCCTGGTTTCAAGCGTTCATCGCCAAGAACGACTGCTGAATTGCTTTAAAAATCGTTTACTTTTGTACCCATTTTACGTTAAAATTATTAATTCAAAATCGTCCACCATCCATTGGCTGAAACATACACCATAAAATTGCCGCAATTTGAAGGTCCTTTCGACCTGCTGCTGTTTTTTATTGAGCGAGACGAATTAGATATTCACGATATTCCCATTGCTAAAATTACCGACGATTTTCTTGGCTACATTCATCGCGCCGAGCAGATGAACATTGATCTGGCGAGCGAATTTATTTTGGTGGCTGCTACGCTGTGCCGCATCAAAGTGAAAATGCTCATTCCGCGCAAGCAAGTGGACGAGCAAGGCAATGAAATAGACCCGCGCGAAGAACTGGTGCAACGGCTGTTGGAATACAAACGCTACAAGAGTGTGCTGGAAGCAATGCGCTTGCTGGAAGAGCAACGCAGCTTGCAAAATCCGCGTGGCAATGTGTCGCACGAGTTGGCGCAAATTGCAGTTAAAGCCCTGGTGGACAGCGAATTAGAATCTGTTACTTTGTTTAAACTATTAAAAACGTTTGAGCGGCTGGTGCGGCGTTTTGAAGATACAAAACCCAGAACGATCCATGAAATTGCGCAATTTAGCTACACCATTGAAGAGGAGCAAAATCATATTTTGGGAAAGTTAAACCAAGGCAAAAAAACAGAATTTAAAACGATCTTTGACCATTGTATCAATCGCATCCATGCCATTGTCACGTTTCTTGCTATGCTGGAATTGCTCAACCAGGAGATGATTCGCATTACGCTGGGGCTGGGTGCAAATAATTTTTGGTTGGAAGGCGTTTAATGCCAATTTCCCGAATAGATACCGATGCCATACGAGAGACTTAGTAAAAATTTGATTTACAATTATTTAAATATATTTTATTAATTCAACTATTTTCAAAAACTCAAAAAACATTTTTATTACAATAGCTTGATTCTCAGCACCGCTCACCAGATCACCTTTTAAAAAGGTATCAATACTCACTGCTTACATATACCGACGTTTTTAAAACCTCCTCATAATAAGCCTCATACTGTGGCAAAATATTTTTAATGTCAAAACGCTTTGCCTGCGCGAGCGCATTGGCGCGAAATTGCTGCAAAAGCTCCTCGTTGCTCAACAAGGTAATGGTATTTTTTGCCATCTGCGCCACATCACCAACGTCACTGAGAAAGCCGGTTTTCCCATGAATATTGACTTCCGGTAAGCCCCCGGCATTCGACGAGATGACCGGCACTTCGCACGCCATCGCTTCGAGTGCGGCTAAACCAAAACTTTCGCTTTCAGAAGGCATGATGAACACATCGGCAATGGCGAGCAGCTCTTCAATGGCATCTTGTTTGCCCAAAAAACGCACCTCGTCCCACAGCTCATACTTCCGCGTGAGTTCCTCCATGTGGTGGCGCTCTGGTCCGTCGCCGATGAGCAGTAGCTTCGAGGGGAGTTTGTCGTGTACTTTTTTGAACACTCGAATCACATCCTCCACGCGTTTTACCTTGCGAAAGTTGGACACGTGCAGCAGAATGTGTTCGTTGTTCGGCGCAATAGCTTTTTTAAAATGATCTTTATTAGTTTTGCTAAAACGCTCAAAATCAATGAAGTTGTAAATTACTTTAATATCTTTTTTAATGTCAAAATAGTCATAGGTTTGCTGGCGAAGGCTCTCAGATACTGCCGTAATGCCATCTGATTTATTAATAGAAAAAGCGACCACCGGTGCAAACGTATTATTGTTACCGACAATGGTAATGTCGGTGCCGTGCAAAGTGGTGATGAATGGCACATAGCGCCCTTCGCTCAGCAAAATTTTCTTTGCCAAATAAGCTACCGTTGCATGCGGAATAGCGTAGTGCACGTGCAGCAGGTCGAGTTTTTCAAATTTGACCACATCCACCATTTTGCTGGCAAGCGCCGTATCATATGGTGGAAATTCAAATAAAGGATATTCCTCAGTTGTAACTTCGTGAAAATAAACATTTTCGTGAAAAATGCTGAGCCGTACCGGTCGTCGGTAGGTGATGAAGTGAATTTGATGCCCGCGCTTTGCCAAGCCTAAACCCAGCTCTGTCGCCAGCACACCGCTACCGCCGTAGGTAGGATAACAGACTATTCCGATTTTCATGGTGCACTTGATGGTGATAAATGCGTTGCTTATTTGTTTGTAAAGTAGAAATGATTTTTGGAGTGAAATTGTTTTCTGTAAAAATATGGCTCTGAGGTAGAAATATTTTAAAAACCTTTATTTATTTATTTTTTAGATGCAAGCATTGTTTTTTGGTGTTTGATTTTCATTTTACAAAATAAAATTTGGTGAAGAAAAAGAGGCATCTCATTTCTTGAAATGCCTCTTCATCCATTATAGAAGCATAATTTTCACCTGTATTTAATCAACTTTTCCGAATGAAATTGCGAACCCGCCTGTAGCCGTACAATGTACAACCCAGCTGGTTGGTCATTCAAATTCAGCGGCACATTCAGTTTCGCGGCACCTCGTTCTACACTTTGATGCACCATTTTACCACTGGTATTAAATATTTGAATCTGCACATCATTCACTTCTCGAAGTTCTACCTGAAGCATGGTTTGCCCGGAGGTCGGATTCGGTGCAAGTCTCACTCGATCAAATGTAGAAATAGTTGCGATAGCAGTTGTCAAACCAACTGTAACCATTGCCACATCGCTGCAGCCAAAACGATCGGTGACAGTGACGGTATAATCGCCGGCAGTCAATTTCGGATTGATCTTTTCAGTAGAACCATTGCTCCACAGGTAAATGTAAGGCTCCATCCCTAGCGCTGCACTCACGATTGCTGCGCCATCACCTGCGCCGCGCACAGATTCGTCCTGTACTTCGGTCATCAAACCTAAAGAAGCCGGACAGCGAATGATGTTGATATCATCCAAATCCACCCAGTAATCGCCAGCGCCCCAGCCTGCCAGGAATCGGATGCGAATGGCATTGCCTGCGTATGCGTCGAGGTGCACCACCACGCGTTGCAAAGCCGTGTCAGGTGTGTGATTTTGAGCATTAATCACGTAAGCTGTTGTATAATTTTGTCCACAATCGGTAGAAATTTGCACTACCAATGAATCCCGCGCGCCAAGCGTAGTTGCCATTGTACCATTGCCAGCAAAATTGACAATTCGGTATTGAAAAGTCAAACTATCCCCCTCGGCGATGATGCCAAGCGGCGGCGTCAGCACTTCCATTCTTCGATCTATATTGGACAAATTATCTGTCATCACAATAGAGCGATTGCCGTGTCCGGCGCTCACATCCGTGCCAGCGTCTGTTTGCCAGCCGCTAGGTATGCGATTTTCTTCAAAATCTTCTGCAAAAGGAATGGGCATAGAAGTGCTAAACCGATAGCGAATGGTGTCATTCAATGGGAACAGTTCTCCGTTGCCGGAAGTCCAGAGCGCGATTTCGTACGTACCTGAAAGGCTTGAATTGAAAGGCGTATTAAAACGATAGATGGCTTGCCCACCAGCCGGAATGCTCAAGTTACCCACATTTTCTACCACGGGTGCTGCGCCATTAATTGAATAGCCTACCACGAAGCCTGTGGCATTGGTCGTTCCAAAATTAACAATAACCACTTGAAGCGAATCGATAGGGCTACCGCAAATTTCTGTGCTGGTACGCTTGACCGACAGCGCCGCAAGGTCATTGGTCAAAGGCTCAGAAATAAAGACATTGTCAACCGCCAAACCTTCCCGTGCAGTAGAATAATCAGATGAAAATACAAGCTTTATGCGCACATCCGCCAGCCCTTTTGTGCCTACCAACGTAGAAGACACCGTATGCCAGCCTTCTACTCCTCCGTTGCCTTCCCACCAAAGGTTGGTCGTATCATTGTACCAATTTAATGCCGTGCTATCCGCCAATACCTTTTGCCAGGTATCGCCGCCGTCTATGCTGACTTCCAGCCAAGCTTCATCGCAACATTCTTCCGTGAGTAAGTTCATGGAAAAAGAGATGCGCGGGTCTTGGTTCAATGTTGCAAAATTTAAACAAGGCGAAATCAGATACGACATTTCATTGTTGTTATAAACGGTGTCCAGACTGGTAATCCATGCGTTTTGACCGCTGGCTGCGCCATTGATGATCGCTTTAGAAGGCGTGCCGTATTCCCAACTGGCATTTTGGCTCGTGTCTGCTACCAACCAGCCGCCTCCCCATGCTTCAAAATCTTCAAAATAAGGATAGCTGGTAATAATGGGAATGCTCACTACGGTCGCTCTGGTGGTGTCGTTGCTAGGTTCGCCGTCATTATCCAATTCTGTCCAGGCTTCAATGAGGTATTCACCTGGCATTGAAAAATCAAACCGCGTATCAAATTCCACTGTGAAAGTGCTATCCTTTCCCAAAACGCCTGTAAAAAAGCCATCTTGCGGCATTGGAATGTTAACGGGTTGACCGTTGATACTGTATTTAAAAGGTATAAGCGATTGTGGATTGCCGCCAAAATTTTTAAGCGTAACAGACACCACCTCATTGCCACTCAACCCGCACTGGGTTTCAGGTGTGGTAATTGCCACGACGCCTACATTTTTTGCCCACAATGTTTTGAACGCGTAAGGTCCGACAGCGCGGCTGGTATCGTTGCCTGCACAAATACTTGATAAATAAAATTCATAATCTGTATTTTCTTGCAAATTGCGCAGCGTGATCGTGGTATCCAGCGTCGAAGCGAATGCGCCGCTTCCTGGCATGAACCCTTTAACGCCATATTCCACCAGATAGCGACTGCCCGACACTGGCGCTTTCCAGCTAAGAGAAGCAGTATAAGCTCGCACATCCAAAATCTTCACCGTGGCTGGGTCAGGCACTAGGCAAGAGGGGCAGTCCAAAACAGCTGTTATTGGGATTCCTGCGAGCGGGCGAGGTCCGGCAGCATAAATACGAATATTTTCTGGGTTGAATATGGCAAAAGAAATCTCTCCATCAAAACCCCCACTGTTGAACACCAGGGTAGCCGTGTCGCCATTCATGACTGTTGCCTGAAACGCCCGAAAAAAGCCATTGTCATTTTCGCCATCCAGCGTAAAATTGTAAGTGCTATCGCCAATGGTGATGGACAAACTAGCGCCGTTCCAGCCGTCGCCAAAGGCATCGTAGAGTTCCAGCCGGTAGTTGCAGGATTGTGCTTGCAGCCGCATTCCGGCTATGAAAAAGAACAAAATGGTGATAAGTAGCAATTTTATCTTCATAAATAGTCTGCTTTAGCTTCTAAATTGTTTCCAAACGGTATTTTATTAAAAAGCAAGGCTTAAAAATAGGTAAAAATTCTATAAAACCTTTGTTTTGCAAAGGATGCTTGTTGGCAGGAAAGTGTTTCGTCACCAAAATTACAAAATCCTAAACATTTTTAAGCCATTGCTGTTACACTGGGGATTTTCAGGAAAGCATTGACAGGACAATGCACAAAACTCAATTGATACAGTTGTGGCGGTCTATTCAATTAAAGATTTAGAAAAATTGTCGGGAATTAAAGCTCACACCATTCGCATTTGGGAGCAGCGCTATGGCATTGTCAATCCAAAACGCACCAAAACAAATATCCGTTATTATGAAGATGAGGATTTAAAATTTTTGCTCAATGTAGCGTTGCTCAATAAAAATGGCATTAAAATTTCTAAAATCGCCAGAATGCCTCGCGTAGAGGTGGCGGAAAAAGTGTCGGCTATTTCGGAAATTAATTTTGAATACGGCACACAACTCGACGCCCTTACCATTTCGATGATTGAAATGGACGAGTACAAATTTGATCGCATCATCTCCACCAATATCAAGCAATTGGGTTTTGAGCGCACCATGCTCGAAATCATATATCCATTTTTAGAAAAGTTGAGTTTGCTTTGGCTCACCGGCTCCATCAATCCGGCGCAGGAAAATTTTATGAGCTACCTCATTCGCCAAAAAGTGATTGTAGCCATTGATAATGAGCCACTTCCGTCAGGTCGCAATGTGAATAAATTCCTGATTTATTTGCCAGAAGGCGAAAAACAGGAGTTGAGTATGTTATTTATGCACTATTTAGTAAAGTCGCGTCAGCACCATGTTATTTACATCGGGCAAGAAATGTCCTTGGCAGATTTAAAAGATGCTTACGATATTCATCGCCCTGATTATATTTTTACCATGATTACAGAAACGTTTGCGCGCGAGCCGGTGCAGCGTTATGTCGATAAGTTGGCGCTTACTTTTCCAGATGCTAATGTTTTACTATCTGGTTATCAGGTAATTGCTCAAAATGTCAAACCTGCTGAAAACGTCACTATTTTGAAAAGCCTCGATCAGACCATCGAGTTTTTAAATGAGGTAAGCCCATCAAAATTAAAAGTATATCATAATCTTTCTGTCAATATTTAATTTTCATACACTCTAATAAAATTTTCAACGATTCACAGTTCAATTGTTCAGTTCCTTTTTAGGACGTAGCACCCGCCAAAAACCATTGCGCTCTATTCGATATAATAATAACAAGTAAAGCAGAAATAAACAAGTATTAAGTAGCATCGTGATTATTATACCAGATTGTAAAATCATTTCAATATAATAACTGACGCCATAAAAAATCAATGCTGTTGCAATGTATAAAATGATCCGCTCCACCGGATAAGCAATCGGATAATATTTTTGACCGAGCCACCAGCAAGCCGCCAGCATAAAACCGTAGCACGCCAGCGCTGCCCAGGCAGGCGCAAAGTAGCCAAGGGCAGGGATAAAAATTACATTAATGGCAATGGTAATAACTGAACCAAGTACTGAAATCCAACCGCCCACTTTGGTGCGATCTGCTAGTTTGAACCAGATCGACACGCTGTAATACAATCCCAATAACAAATTGGCAATCAACAAAATAGGCACAATGCCCAAGCCCTCGCGGTAACTGGCACCAATAAAATATTGTATGATATCCATGTATAATAAAATGCCTAAAATCGCAATGCTCCCAACAATGGCAAACGCCTGCGCCACTTGCGCATAAATAATTTTGGAATCCTCCCGATCGGCGTGCCGAAAGAAAAAAGGCTCAGCGGCGTAATTAAATGCCTGGGTAAATAAATTCAATAAAACGGCGATTTTTGATGCGGCACCAAAAATACCCATCTGGGCTTTATTGTAATCTAAATCATTGGAAGCCAATTCTTTTAATAACGGAATTCCTATAAATTGATTTATAATGCCCGCTACGCCCGACAGCACAAGCGGCAACGCGTACCACAGCATTTTTTGTAACAATACCCGATCAAATTCTAATTTTATTTTAAAATAATAAGGCAGTAGCAATAGCAAGGTACACAAGCTCGCTAAAAAATTTGCAATGAAAACGTATGCCAGGCGATTCTGCGAATTGTAAATATTTTCTATCCAAGCCCAACCTTTTTCAATCAGCCAGGGGCATATTTCAAAAAAGAAAAAAACAAAGATGATATTTACAATAATGCCAATCGTTTTTAAAAACATGAACCGGATCGGACGGTTTTGCAGTCGAAGCCGCGCAAAAGGAATAGCTGCCAGCGCATCCAGCGCCACAATGAGCAAAAACCAAACGACATAATCGGGCTGCTCCGGATATTTGAGCCAGTTGGCAATTGCTGGAGCAAACAACAAAAGGACGCTGGTGAACGCCAACGTGCTCATTAACAGCGAAATAGAAGCCGTAGAAAACGTACGCGTCAGCTCTTCTGGCTTGCGCCCAAAACGAAAAAACGCGGTTTCCATGCGGTAGGTAAACACGATGAGCAGCAATGCAATCCAGGCGTATAATTCTGACACAATGCCGTATTCCTCCGGTGCAAAAATGCGCGTGAAATAAGGCGTCAGCACCACCCAGTTGAGCAGGCGGCTCAGGATGCTGCTAATGCCGTAAATGGCGGTTTCGCCGGCTAGTTTTTTTATCAAAGACATATCATAATGGCTAAACGCTGATGTGCCAATTGCACAAAAATTACCACAATTTTACCTCAAAGAAACAAACCTTTTAGCATTTTATAAA
>CAZFBN010000094.1:0-22139 GCA_964517145.1 uncultured Saprospiraceae bacterium | reverse complement strand
TAATTATATTTATTGCCTATTTTATTGTCATATATAAATGTTGGCTATCAACCAATAACCAATAACCATTAAATAAAATAACCAATTACTCTTCTGAACCGCTGAACATCTTCTCTTCGAAACCGTTCCTTCCAATAAACCTAGCACAAAAAAACATCATACTATGAGAAAACAAGTAGTTTGTACGTTGTTGCTCGCGCTTTTATTCACCATGTCAAGCCCATACGTTGCATCGGCTGCTATGCACGCTACTACTGCTGCGATTGCTAAAGAAAATACAACGGAATCAGAGCTTGCTACTCGTTTACTGCATCGTTTGGATGAAATTAAGGCAATGAACAAATCGGACTTGAGTAGAGCTGAACGCAAAGCACTGCGCCAGGAAGTGCGTGACATCAAAAAAGAGCTCCGCGCGGTGAGTGGAGGTGTGTATCTTTCTACAGGTGCCATTATTATCATTGTTTTATTATTAATTTTATTGTTATAATTTTATATTTATAATCTTGTGAACATCTGTTACGTTAGCGTCAAGGTGTGGCGCTAGCGTTTTTTTGTCCTTACATTACCTTGTAATACGACAAAATTGTAATTATTCCTTATACAGCCTCTCGAAAAGACTTATCTTACTTGCTACTTTTTTCAATTCACAAAAAACACTCATTTGTATGAAAATGAAACCTTACCACTATTGGATGCTTATGAGCGTGATGGCGCTTTTTATGTTTGCTGCGGCATGTACGAGCACTCAAAAAACAACAGACAGTACCAATGCCGGTAGCCGCACTTTGATTGATTACCTGCGCCGCGACCCGGCGGTGCGTGTTGTAGGAAATGTGGACAATGCGGCAGTGTATGTCAATAATATTCAAGGCGTTACGGGAGGTGGCAGCAAGGTTGAACCGCTTTTTGTGTTGAATGGTAGCCCTATTGGCAGTACCTACAATCAGGCGGTACAACTGGTGTTGGGCAAGGCGATTGAATCTGTTAAAGTATTAAAATCGACCGTGGCAGTGGTGCAATATGGTCAGCCAGGCAGCAATGGCGCGGTAGTGATTCGTACCAAAAGCACGAATTAATAGGAAAAAACAATATCCGAGTTTTTCACGGAAGACTCGGATATTATATTCCTGTACTTGTACTTGTGATTGCTATGTAAGAGCTTTGCTCGGCTACCTAAAGTTAAATATTTTTTAACAACTCCTGCAACTTGGGTTACAAATACAACTCCTCTTATCTTTGTATCTTTGAAGCTGTTAGAATTTCTTTGGAGCAGTTGATTTGGTAGAAATGATAAATTGCATCAGAAATTTGCAAGATTTCATTGTAATTTTGGGGCTTTCAAAACCAAATCATTATTTTAAGTCGTTTGACTGCTCATAATCAATTAATTATGCAAGCCACCGATATACAAGTAACGGTTAAAACAGCGAAGGATTTAGGGTTAACCGAAGAAGAATTCAATCATATTGTTGAAATACTAGGGCGGACGCCGAATTTTACAGAACTAAGCGTGTATTCGGTGATGTGGTCGGAGCATTGTTCGTATAAAAACTCGATACTTTGGCTCAAAACGCTGCCTCGCACCGGCAAGCGACTGCTAGTGGGCGCAGGCGAGGAAAATGCAGGGCTTGTTGATATCGGAGATGGATGGGCATGCGCTTTTAAAATTGAATCACACAATCACCCTTCGGCAATTGAGCCTTACCAAGGCGCTGCAACAGGGGTGGGGGGCATTCATCGCGATATTTTTACAATGGGCGCGCGCCCGATTGCTGCATTGAATTCTTTGCGTTTTGGCAATTTGAATGCACGGCATACCCGGCATCTGATGCGCGGCGTAGTGCATGGCATCGGTGATTATGGCAATTGTTTTGGCGTACCAACCGTGGGAGGCGAAGTGTATTTCCATGATTGTTACAATCAGAATATTCTGGTCAATGCAATGTCCGTAGGGGTTGTAAAAGTGGGAAATACCATTTCTGCTATTGCACAAGGCGTTGGTAATCCGGTGTTTATCGTCGGTTCTGCCACAGGCAAAGATGGAATTCATGGGGCAACGTTTGCATCGGCGGATTTGACCGAAGATTCGGCAGAAGATTTACCGGCGGTGCAAGTGGGCGATCCTTTCCAGGAAAAATTATTGCTGGAAGCAACTTTAGAAGCCATTCAAACCGGCGCGATTGTTGGCATGCAAGACATGGGCGCTGCGGGCATCACCTGCTCTACCTCCGAAATGTCGGCAAAGGGCGAAAGCGGCATGCGCATTGATCTGGACAAAGTGCCAACGCGCCAAGCCAATATGAAAGCCTGGGAAATTTTGCTTTCTGAGAGCCAAGAACGCATGTTGATTGTGGGTATTAAAGGGCAGGAAGAAAAATTATATGAAGTTTTTGATAAATGGGATTTGGAATGTGCTCAGATTGGCGAAGTTACAGATACAGGGCGTTTAGAATATTATTATCATGGTGAACTGGTCGGAGACGTTCCGGCTGCATCTTTGGTGCTGGGCGGCGGCGCGCCTGTTTACAAGCGCGATTATAAAAAACCGGCTTATTTGGACAAAGCGGCGGCGTTTCGCGCGAGTGCTATTCAAACCCCGACCAATTTTATTGAAGTTGCAAAGCAAGTTTTCCTTTCACCAAATATTGTGTCCAAACGTTGGGTTTATGAGCAATACGACTCAACGGTGCGAGCTGGCACCATGACCACCAATCGCCCCAGCGATGCTTCACTGGTGCGGCTGATCGGTACGAATAAAGCGCTGGCAATGACAGTTGATTGCAACCCGATGTACGTACACGCCGATCCTTACGTGGGCACCATGATTGCTGTGGCGGAAGCTGCGCGGAATATTGTGTGCAGCGGCGGTGAACCAGTCGCTATTACCAATTGTCTGAATTTTGGAAATCCTTACAATCCAGAGGTGTATTGGCAGTTTGTGCATGCGATCAAAGGCATGGGCGAAGCTTGCAAACGCTTTGGAACACCCGTCACTGGCGGAAATGTAAGTTTTTACAATCAATCTGTTTTTAAAGACAAAACCGAACCGGTTTATCCTACGCCAACCATTGGAATGCTTGGCGTGCTGGATGATGCGAGTCGGGCAATGTCGTTGGATTTTAAAGCGCCTGGGCATCAGATTTATATGATCGGGACGCCGCAAAATGATATTGCTTGTTCTGAATATTTGCGCATCGTGCATAAAGTGGAGTTGTCGTCAGCGCCGCATTTTGATTTGGATGAAGAATATCATATTCAGCAAAATATTCGCACTTTGATTAAAAACGGCATGATTCAGTCGGCACATGATATTTCTGAAGGTGGTTTATTTACTACTTTGGTAGAAAGTGCAATGGTAAATGGCTTGGGTTTTGATGTTGAAACCGATGCCAATTTCCGCAAAGACGCTTATTTATTTGGCGAAAGCCAAAGCCGGGTGGTGGTGTCCGTCACATTAGAATTGGAAGATGACCTGGTTAACTTTCTTAATTCGCATAATGTTCCATTTACTAAATTAGGAGAAGTGACGGGCGACCGTATCACCATTGATCGGGAAGATTATGGAAAAGTAGGGGAGTGGAGTGCTTTGTATAATAATTATTTACATCAAAAAATGGAAGCATGATATAAATGTAAAATGTAAAAGTTGATATATGAAATTAGAAAATCAAATTTTACAGCTTACATTTTAAATCTCATATCTCACAATTAAATAAATCCTGTTTGAACATGAGACCTACATTGACACTTCTTGTAGTTGCGCTGTTTGCGGTTTTGACCTGGCAATGCCAGTCTTCCGGTACAACGATTGAAGGCACGATTCCAGATGCCCAAAATATGACCGCTTATCTGGATCATGTCATTATTGGTAAAGCGAGCAATGTGCTTGCCAACACCACCATGACGGCTGGCGGTAAGTTCCAAATGTCTTTCCCGGAAGGGCTAGAGGCAGGCGTTTATAATTTAAGAATTGGTGCCCAGCGTATTAATCTGATTATCAATGGACAAGAAAAGAAAGTATCGATCAATGGCAGCTTGAATGATTTGCAGAATTACAGTTTTAAATTGGAGGGATCCAGTGATTCACAAATTTTTCAGTCGGTTATGCAGGGCTTGGTCGCACGTCGTTATACAGTTACAGACATTACCACTTTTCTTGATACGGTTTCCAATCCTACTTTAGGCGCTTTTGTTGCCTTCCGCGCTTTGGGCAATGCGCCACAATTCATTGATCTTCAGAAAAAAGCGCAAGCGAAACTGGCTGCGGCGGAGCCAAATTCTGAATTTGCAGCAGAATATGGGAAGTTTATTTCATCGCTGGAAACGCAAATGATGGCGCAACAGTCGGATGAACTGATTCAAATCGGGCAGCCTGCGCCGGATATCAAACTGGCAAGCCCAAGTGGTAAGGAATACTCGCTATCGGAATTGAAAGGCAAGGTGGTGTTGCTTGATTTTTGGGCGAGCTGGTGTGGTCCGTGCCGCCGCGAAAATCCGAATGTGGTGGAAGTGTACAAAAAATATAATAAAAAAGGCTTCGAGGTATTCAGCGTATCTTTGGATGGCGTTGATTCTCAGACTGCTATGCGTTTAGGCTCGCAGGCAGAAGTGAATTCTATGATGCAAAATGCCAAGCAGCGCTGGATTGATGCGATTGCTCAAGATGGTTTACTGTGGAAATATCATGTGAGTGATCTGCGCAAATGGGAAGCGGCACCGGCGGCTTTGTATGGCGTTCATAGTATTCCGCGTACTTTTTTGATCGATCGCGAGGGGAAAATTGTATCCACCAATCTACGCGGTGCAGCCGCTATCGAGGCAGAGTTACAAAAGCATTTGTAATATGATACTAAATTTGAAATAAGAAGGTGTAAATAGAGGAATCTAAATATCTGAAAATCAGTGCCTTTGATGTATAAATTATAAAGCTCTATAAAGTTTTTTAAAATTTTATAGGGCTTATTTATTTCGAATAACCGCTACCAAAATGCCTGTGGCAACCGCCGCATTCAAAGACTCTGCACCCCCGCCGGCAGCTGCCGGAATAGCTACTTTTTGAGTTAAAAGCGCCTCTATCTCCTGCGAAATGCCTTTGCTTTCGTTGCCAATCACTAAAATGCCTTTTTTTGCAACAGCGGCTGTAAAGATATTCTCACCGTTCAACACTGCGCCGATGATTGGTAAATCGGGGAATTGATTTTTAATGTCTATGATATTCATTTTCAATGTTTTAACTCGTAAAAACGCGCCCATGGAAGCCTGCACCACCTTGGGGCTGAACACTTCTACACAATCGAGCGAGCAGAGCACATAACGAATGCCAAACCAATCGGCAATGCGCAAAATGGTGCCCATGTTGCCGGGGTCTTGAATGCCATCCAAATAAAGCGAAATATCCTGCTGTAAAAAAGATGTATCGAGCTGAAAATCAGGTTGTTGTACAATAGCTAATACTTGATTGGGCGTTACTAACGCAGATATTTTTTTCAGTTCCTCCGCCGAAATTTCCTCTGCTCTTTTTCGTAAAGCAACAAGCTGAGATTCATTGGATTGGATCCAATCCGGCAACGCATAAATTTGTTCTACCAAATGTGGCGCCTCGCGGATAATTTCCAACACGATTTTATCACCTTCCGCTACAAAATTGTTATATTTTTGCCTGAACTTCCGAAGCTGGAGGGACTTAATATATTGCACGGTTGATTTTGAAAGTGCCATGTTGCAATGCGAATGACCGATTTTAATTTAAAAAGATGACAATTCACTTGGTGCGTGTTCGTTTTTCCTGGAAAAAGGTAGAACCACTACTCATGCAGCCGTTTTCCTTCTCAAAATGTACGTTTTTAAGCTGGGCATTGTTGCTCCTCTTTTCTGCTTGCAATACAACGAAATATTTGAAGGAAGACGAATTTTTATTGAAAAAAAATAGCGTCAAAATTGTAGCCAAACCTGCTATTAAAAATAAATCGACTTTGACCTATGAGTTGAGCACTTTGTATAAACAAAAACCTAATACGAATTTTCTCATTTTTTTCCCGCGTGAATGGTTTTATTTCAAATTGCAAGACCCTGGCGACACAACGCGCTTTGATCGTTGGCAAAAACGTGTAATTGCCGAAGTACCAACTATTTATAAAGAAAATTTAGCCGATAGCACTGCACGATCAATGGAGTATTATTTGCAATATAATGGCTATTACAATGCAGCGGTAGTGCCAGATGATCGGGTGCATGGGAAAAAAGTGTCGGTCACGTATTTTGTATATCCCAATCAGCAATTTACCATTGACACCGTTGATTTTTCGAGTGAAGACACCAGTGTGCATCGCATTTTGCAGGATATAAAGGCGCAATCTGTGCTGAAAAAAAACTTGCCGCTCACGCGCACGCTGTACGAGCAAGAAAGGGATCGCATCACAACTTACCTGCGCAACCACGGCTATGCTTATTTTTATTCTAACAATATAGCGCCGCTTGATGTGGATACCACAGAAGTAGCCAATAAAGCCAAGGTTTATCTGCAAGTGCTGAGACCATCGGGCGACAGCAGTCACCATGTGTATCAAGTAGGAAAGATTACAGTTTATTCTCAATATGATCCGATTGCAGAAGAAAATACCTTGAGAGACACCACCATCCGAGGGATTCGTTTTTTAACGCCAAACCAAACTTTCAAAGTCAAGCCTCAGGTGATTCTCAATTCTATCTTTTTGCAAGAAGGCGATTTATATAGTCAAGAAAATTATGATAAGACTGTAAAACAATTGTCAGCGCTGGATGTGTATCGTTTTGTGCGTGTGCAGGAATCGCTCGATAGTTTGAATCCAGGCGTGATGAATTTTACCATAGAATTGACGCGCAATCCCAGGATTGAAGCGGGTGTTGACTTTGAATTGAGTTATACCAATCGCAGTGCTACGGCAGTGGGCAATTTGATCGGTATTTCGGTGAGTCCGAGTTTGCGCAATCGCAATCTTTTTCGGGGAGCCGAGGTATTGGTCACCAATCTGGGCGCTGGGGTAGAGGTGAATCCAAGTGCGAGCGTCTCTAACAATCGATTTTGGAATACCATTGATTTGAGGGCGCAAGCGGAGTTATTTCTGCCGCGTTTTTCGGACTATCTGAGCATTTGGCGGGGACTTAACAATGCGCGCATTAACAAAAACAGTGGTATTATTACTGACGATTTTTATCAGCTGATGCGTGAAAGCGCCACAACACGGTTTTCTATAAGTTATAATTACTTGTTGCTCATAGATTTTTATAGATACCGATTGTTTAATGCATCTTATGGATTTGATCTTCGCCGCTCTACCAATCGGAATAACAGTCGTTATTTGATTAATCATATTGGCATTGACTATTTGCGTCCTAAAACGGATACGCTTTTTGAAGAAATTAAAAATAACAACCCTTTTTTGGAGCGTAGTTTTGGGCAGCAGTTGTTTGTAAGTCTTTTATTTCGCGATTTAACTTATACTTACACCACGCGCCCCAATCGGGCAGGCGTGTCGAATTATTTTGGCGTTAATGTGGAAGTGGCAGGCGCCGAAGTATGGGCGGTTAATTCTATTTACAATGCCTTTGCTTTGGTGTCGGATACATTAAAATTGGGCGATTCCGATTTTTCGCAATACGCCAAGCTGGAAGGCGCTTTTCATTGGTATAAATCTTTCACACCCAAGAGTAGTTTGGCGGCACGCTTGAGCCTGGGGGCGGCGCTGCCGTTTGGCTACACGACGGATGTGCCTTACGTCAAACAGTTTTCGGTGGGTGGACCCAACAGCGTTCGCGGCTGGGCAATTCGAGAGTTGGGACCCGGTGGATACGTAGATTCTTTAACATTGGACCTTAAAAATAGAGGACGCAATCGTTTGTTGTTTTATCAAACCGGCGATTTAAAATTGGAATTTAACCTGGAATATCGCTTTCCTTTATTTTTATTATTAAATGGCGCTCTTTTTCTCGATGGTGGAAATGTTTGGACGTTAAAGAATGACCCACAACGTCCTGGTTCTCAGTTTCTTTTGCGCCCGCGCACACTCACCGATACCGAAGCCGATTATAAAATAAATGATGCTTTTTATAAACAAATTGCCTTGAATACGGGCTTTGGTGTGCGGATGGATTTGTCCTATTTTGTTCTTCGTTTGGATGCTGGTATAAAATTGCGCAGCCCTTATCCCATTGATTATCAAGAAGAAGGCGTAAAAGCAAGTGATTATTGGTACAATTTCAAAGGCTGGGGAATAAGAGATGTTAATTTTAATTTGGGATTGGGTTATCCATTTTAAATCTTATACAAATTTGAAAGATGAGATGGATTGTGTTACGTGCAATTCAAGGGGGCATGACACCTTGAAAAAGCCAAGGTATCATAAAAAACGCTCCTCTCAGAACCCGAGAAGAGCGTTTTGCTATTTGCAATGCGTCAAATTTTGACTGAATTTGATAATTTACACCATGTTTTCCTAATCAGAATTTATATAATATTTTTATTTATCGAACAATCGTCACATCGCCGCGTATGATAACCCCTTCTGAGATATTGAGTCGCAGGATGTAATAATACGTTCCTTCTGGTAAATCCTGACCGGTTTCGTTCGTTCCGTTCCAGTTATTGGCATAAGGACGCGCCGTGAAAACGATGTCGCCCCAACGGTTGAAGATAATCAGTTCATTATCAGGATATTTGTCAGCATTGATCTGCAATTCATCGAATACCAGTTGCTCGTTTGTACCGTCTCCATTTGGTGTAATAGCGTTGACACGAGGAGGCGCTTCATAATTTTCATCTTCTTCGATAAAGACGGATACCGTTGCAGAGTCGCAGTAGCTTGGGCAAGTTGTGCTGCACAATTCGTACTTGAACTCATCCTCGCCAAAAATTCCTCCTTTGATGATGTAACCGATTCGACCATCCGGGCTTGTAGCTGCAATGCCACCCAACACTGGATTTTGAGCGATGGAAACCGTGTAATTGCTAATATTATTCAAATTATCATTGCTGGTTACCAAGATGGTGCCTTGGGTTTCACCGGCTTTAAGTGTGAAGGAGTCATCCGCCGCAATTGGTGTAGATTCTAATTTGACCGCAACCGTATCTGCGCTGTATTCACCACAACCTTGTGCCGAAAGTGCCCACACAAAGCGATTATCGCCGATTTGCAAATTGCTGACCGTTACAGCAGCTTGATTCGCATTTGGAATGATGCCGCCTGACACGCTTCGCCATTGACCTGTTGCGCCAGTAGGCAAGTTTGCAGTTAATTGTGCAGTTGGCTCGCACACAGACTTATCCTCACCAGCATTTGCCAATTCAAACTGAATGTTGAAAGTGATAGCTACTTGTGCTGTATCCGCGCAACCGTTACTAGCGTTTGTAACAACCAATTGATAGTTGCCTGCTTTGTCCACCTGAATATTCTGAGCCGTTGGATTCGCGATGATTCCCGTTCCACTCAGCACCGCCCAACTGTAGTTGATACCTACGCCGGAAGTAGAGCCCGAAGAACTCAAGTTAGCCGTTTCGCCGCACCCAATGTTGGATCTATCCGCAGTAGCGCTTGCCATCGGATACTCTGGTCCATTGAGTATGATTTCTTTGCTAGCCGTACAGCCTGTTTGGTTCACCACAACGCTCAGTTGGTATGTACCAGCACCGTTGGCAGTAGCCTGTAACGGACTGCTTGGGCTGGGTTGTACAGTGCCGCCACTCACAGTAGTCCATTGAGAGGTAAATTCTCCCACGATATTGCTTGAAGTTGCGTCCAAAATGGTGGAAGGTTGCGTACAGGTAAGCGGGGCAGCTGTTTGGATATCGATTTGCGGAATTTCTTTGGCAGATTGTACCGTCACAGTATCTTTTGCTACACAGCCGTTATCAGGATTCGTAAGGAGCACTTCATAGTTACCGCCTTGCGTCACTTCAAAAATCAATGGGTTAGAAGTTGGTCGCAAAGCACTGCCCGTCAAGCTATTCCACTGAATAGTTAGATTAGCAGGGCGCGTTGCAGAGGCATCCAGGGTAGCGATGGAATCGCGGCAGGTGATAGAATCCACATTTGCCAAGGTCAATTGTGGCAGGGTATCATTTTTAATCACCGTTACTTGATCCATTGCAACGCAATTGTTGAGCGTATTGGTCACCACTAGTTCATACGTGCCTGGCACACTTACGCTTACCTGAGGCGCATTGTTGGGAGAAGGGGTTTGACCGTCGCTCACTGCACGCCATTCGTAAGTAAAGTCGCTACCAACCGAAGAATTGTTGCCATTCAAAGTGACGGATGTGGTGGTACAGGTAATCTTTTGTGTTTCACCTGCGTCAGCGGTTGGTTTATTTTTGTCCTCGACTACGCTCACATCGTTTGTACCGGCACAGCCGTTATCTGTATTCGTTACTTTTACTGCATAAATACCTGCTGCCTTCGCCGTAATGGTTGTTGTATTTTGACCACTTGAGATGGTGCCATCCGTTGTAGTCCATTCAATGGTGTAATTGGTGACATTCGTAGAAGCCGTGATGGTTAAAACAGAATCCTGGCAATTCAATTTTTGCTCTTCAATCGGTACGATGACTTGAGGTTGTTCAATGTCTGCATCCAAACGAACCGAGTCTAATGCTGCGCAGCCATTGAGTTTATTGGTAATTTCAAGCAGATAAACGCCTGGCGCAGTCACCTTTGTTTTGAGGGTATCCGTAGCAACCGTTGTGCCATTTAATCTCCAAACACTTGTAAAATCAGTTCCCGTGGTTGATCCCGTACCATCCAGTTCTCGTTCTATTTCCAAGCAGGACAAGGCAGCAGCCGTTCCAGCTTCTGCTGTCGGCGTCGCTTTATCCTCTTCTACAATGATGGCATCTGTTGTAATACAACGCGTTGTGGTGTCGCGCACTTCAATTTGATACGTACCGGCTAAAGCGACTTGAGGCGTCAGGCTTGTTTGAGTACCTGTGACAAATTGTCCGCCGTTTTGAGCCGTCCAGGTTACTACAAAATTACTTGAATTGCCTACGGTTGGATTGAGCGTAAGGGTGTCATTCAAACAAGTGATTTGCTGAAGGCTATCCAATTCAATTGTTGGTGAAAGGCTGCTTGGTTTTACTACAATCGTATCAACTGAGGAACAGTTATTAATAGGATTGGTAACTTGCAGCACGTAAGTTCCGGTTGCTCGCGCAAGGAATTGAATAGAATCCGCCAAGACCTGACCATTCAAATCCAACCATTGTGATTGAACGGCATCGTTATTATTTGATTGAGAAACAATTTCGATGGAAGCATCATCGCCACATGGCAATTCAACGTCTTCACCAGCGTTCGCATTTGGGAATGCAATTGGTCTAATCACAACCGTATCCGTTGAAATACAACCCGTAGTTGTGTTACTGACCGCCAGCGTGTAAGTACCTGCCGCGGTAACTTTGGGGGCTAATATAGTATCCTGACCTGCTACAATGGCACCACCTGCCGATGCTGTCCATTTGTATCGAATATCATTCCCCGTAGAAGAACCTTGTCCATTCAGATCAATGCCGCCAGGCGTACAGTTAAAATTGCGATCTGACCCGGCAACCGCGGTCGGGAAGTTGGCAGCGATAATGCTGACCGTATCTCTTGCTACGCAGCCCGTTTCATCATTGGTGACTTCCAAAATATACGAACCCGGCTCCAAAGCAGCAACATTCAAACTCGTCACATTCGATGACAATTGCCCATCATTAGTGCGCCACAGGTAGCTGAAACCGGCACCAGTTGAGCCTTGCCCTTGCAATTGTACCAACGGTGGATTACAAGTGAAATCCTTATCCTCGCCTGCATTTGCTGTTGGTAAATTGGTATTGATTGGAATTTCAAACGTATCTTTTAAAATCAGCGCTGGCGTAGAATTATCAAAAACCGTTACCGCGATCATCCCTGCTGATAAATTTCGAGCTGTTGGACCAAAGCGTTGTGGAATGGTCTCCCAGGTATAACCCAGTGGACCTTTACCACCTTTTACCACTACTGTGATTTCGCCATCGTCCGTGCCCGGGCAGCTCACCGCTTTGATAATGGTATCTGCCAAAACCAAGCGCCCTTTGATGCATATTTCACCCGGATCAGATAACATGCTTCCACCGCCGTTTGCTGTTGTGACCACAGGATCAGGCTCGCCTTCTCTAATTTCGTAGCAATCATCAGGAGATCCAACCAACGTAAAGCACAATTCAAAAATGGAGGTACTATCCGGGACATTCACCGGAGCGCCGCCGCTATTCCAATTTACTTTTAACAAACCTACGCCAGTAGAAGAAATATCAAAGCTGGCATCTGTGAGCCCTGTCAAGGTATTTGGATTTTGAACGCCAACAAATTCCAGTGCCGAAGGCTCCCAGCTAATCGGGAATTGCGCCGAAATGATATTGTCAAAACTGCTTACTTTCACAGGAACGCAAGCAACGGTGCCCGTATCGGCTGATACAGAATCAATATCTAATAAGAAACCTTCGGGAAACAGAATACACACCTCAGCAGGCTGCGTCACAATGCCAATGTTGTTACCATTTGAGGTGGTATTAATAGCTTCAGCCTCCAGCGGGTCATCAATTACTTGCAACAAGTCACAATCCTGAGGGGCGCCTGTTGTTGTAAAGCAAGCTTCAAAAATAGTGGTATTGTCCGGAACGGAATACTCTTTGCTTGGATTCCATTCAAAAGTCATCGAACCACCATCCACACCCAGTAATCCAAAGTTTGCAAGAGAGCCTTCCGGCAAATTCACCGTATTGTTTTTAATTTCCGCAAAGGTCATGTGGTTTGGTTCCCACGCCAATGAAAATTGATAGTTCGTGATGTCATTAAAGTTGACAACATTCACTTTTACACAAGCCGTATCGCCCAGCGGCGCTTGCGCATCCGTCAAAGTCATCACCACACCTTGTGGCTTAATGATCTCAACCGCACAGTTGGAAGGGTTGATTCCAAGATTTGGATTGTTGAACGTTACTACTTTAGAAGGATCTGTAAAAGTGACCGGGCTTCCACCCTCTACACCAACCACTTTAAAACACACTTCAAACATATCGCCTGCGCCACTGGGTAGCGACACCCCAAGTGCATTATTGGTGGACCAATTCACGCCCAAAACACCGTTTGAAACGTTTGTAATATTAAAATCACCCGGAAAATCAAAGCCTGCAATGGCACCATTCACATTTCTGATTGCCACGTATTGCAAGATTTTTTCATCCCATTGCAAATTGTAGGAAAATTCTTTTACCTGCGAGAATCCTGCGGTGGTAATCTTTACACACACTTCATCATTTGGATTCGCTGGCGCGCCGCAGTCGGCAAAAAGCTTCAAACCTACCGGATCACAATCGCCCAGGGTCACTTTTCCCGATTCTGTTACCACTTTCAATTCAAACCCTTCTTTCACTGTATTGGTGAATTCAAAAGGAGTTGGAGAGTCAACAAAATCAATGGAAGAAGAAGTTTCACAATCGCCGATGGCTCGGAAACACACCTGAAAAATAGTGGTGCTATCGGGTAAATCTACGCCTGGGTCGGCAGGATCGACATAAGACCAAGAGACCGTCAATTTTCCATCACCGACACTTGGCATATCAGGTGTACCAAAGCTACTCGGTGCCAGGTTGATCAAATTTTCTAGCCCTTGCACATTGGCAAATTCCAGAATGGCAGGATCCCACTGGAGCGAAAATTGCATACTGGTCAGGTTGTCAAAACCCACCACTTTATAATCCACGCAAACCAGATCACCTGTTTTAGCGGCTGTTTCTTCTGACGCAATCAAGGTAAGCGGGCGCACGCCAACAGAGACCAAGCCATTTTTGCTGAACATCCCGATGTTATTCGGACAAGCGTTGACACGTGTCACTCGAATCGGTTGGTTGGTATCCAAAATAATTTCTGAAGATTCGCCATATTCTCCCAGTGCTTTAAAACACAATCGGAAAATGGTAGTACCATCAGGTGTCGTAACGCCTACCGCAGTAGGAGAACACTCAGCTACCAGCCATGATACACTCAATGTACCGTCAGCTGCCTGCGTTGTATTAAAATTGCCCGTGCCAAAGTTGGGCAATCCAAAACCTTCTACCCGTTCAAACTGGATAATTTGCGGATCCCATTGCAGGGCAAAATCCATTGAAAGGATGTCGGTAAAGTCTTTTACTTTCACATCCACACAAAAGCTCTGTCCGGCATTCGGTGCCGCGGTTGGGATGAGCAAAGAGGGCTGTGCCCAGGCGGCGGCTTTAAAAGCTACAAGCATCACCACCAGGGAAAATAGTCTTTTCATGAGACGACCAATTTTCATAGAATTAGGCTTTTCCATGGGACAAGATAATGTTATGAATCCTGATGCACGGTGCATATTGGATTGGATTGTATGTGAAATAGGTGTATGATTGAATAGAATACGATTGCTATTTGCCATTGCGGTAAGCCGATTTTACCGGTCAAAAGAAAATGCTATGTTCAATTCATGTGTACTGCCTGCGAAAGGACCAAATGAACTGAATGAATAGTCAAATCCATAACCAATACGAACGGCATTGTCTAAGCCATTACCAAGCAGAAATCCTGTATCAAGGTGGAACGTTTTGGCAGAGGAAATACCCGTACCAATCCAAAGCGCGCCTGGCGTCTGATAGCGGATGTTCAGGTCGAGGTTTACCGGCACGTTAGCTGCGTATTTTATCCACAAGGAAGGTTCGATAAAGCTATCGTTGTCGAAGAATTTATAAAAACCGAGCAAACCATAGAAGTGCTGTACGCGCTTCGTGAGAAATTCTCCTTCGGCATTTTTAAAAGTCAAATCCAAGCCAATTGCCTGAGGTACAGACAAACCGGCATAAAAATAATCGTCATTTGCCGTAGCTTGGTAATAATAAAGCCCCACGCCAACGTCAGGGAAAAGTTGACTTTGATTTTGGGAGCCTACCACATCTCCATCTTCCCGCAGGAAAATTTCGGAGGCATTTACCCGATACTGCACTGCACCGGCGCTCAAGCCAATGACAAATCCGCCGTATTCCGGGTCGCTACTCAGCACTCCCGCCACTCGACCATAAAAACCAGTAAAACCAGTCGGTCCCGTCTGGTCGTTTACCAAATGTGCACCGCCCATCAACGATACGCCACTGGTATGCTTGTTCAAGTAGGAAAAACGCACGGTCTGAGTCGTAGGGGCATTGTCCAAGCCTACCCATTGAGCGCGGTAAGAAGCGCCAAAACTCAAATTTTGCCCAAATGCCAGAAAGTCGGCATCCACTGCAGCAGGATTGATAATGGTAGCATTTTCACGGTATTGTGTGAAAAGGGAGAGCTGTTGGGCATTAAGTGTTTTTACGATTACCAATGCGGTAACCAAGACAAGTAGTAGATACCTCTTCATGGGATACGTTTTTGAGATGCGCAAAGTTAATAAAATTTAGTTCTCAAATATAATTTTCTCTAATTTTAACACATTAAAATTAGACATATGCGCCTCCCCCAGGGCAGCCTCTCATTTGCTTGTGTATGTATGCTGTTTGGGTCAAAATTAGGTGTTTGATTTCAAAAAGACGCATTATAGTTCTCTCTATTTTCTAAATTTTAACCAAAAAAATAAAATTGTGTCTTATTGTGTTATTTTATAAGGCTTACAAAATTGAAAGTGAGGGATTTATAAAAATGTAAAAAATTGCATTTTTAAAATTCATGCTCAACAAGGCAGAAGCAGCCTGTGTGGTTCCATCTGTTTTGGGAATGAAAAATATTGATAACAATATGTAGGCTATTCTCAAAAGTAAATATCCAATATCATCAAAGCGCCAAAGACGATGCTTGCAATGCCATTTGAAGTAAAAAATGCCCGATTCACCCGGCTTAAATCATTTGGTTTTACCAAGGTATGCTGATAATACAACATGGCAATGTAAATACCCGCTGCAATCCACTGTATCCAACTGAACTGCGGATAACGTTGCGCAAGCAAATAACCAGCTAACAGCACGATCATTGCCGAAAAAACATGTAGGATGGATGACAGCAAAAGCGCGTGATTGCGCCCGAGTTTCACTGGGATGGAATTCAATCGCAAAGATTTATCGAATTCTTCATCTTGCAACGCATAAATGATGTCAAAACCAGACACCCACAGCAGTACGGAAAGTGAATATAAAATTGGAATCAAATCAAAGCCACCACCTGCCGCCAGATATGCCCCGATTGGTGCCAATGCAAGCCCTAATCCCAACACAAAATGACAAAGAAAAGTAAATCGCTTGGTGTAGCTGTAGCCCAAAACCACCGCCAGCGCTACCGGCGCCAAGGCAAAGCACAAGGGATTGATAAACCACGTGGTTAATAGAAACAAGGCAGCATTGATGACCACAAAAAACAGCGCCCGCCGTGGCGAAATGATCCCGGCTGGAATCTCTCGCATTGCCGTTCGAGGATTTTGCTCATCAATATCCCGATCCAAATAACGATTAAATGCCATGGCTGCACTTCTGGCAGAAACCATGCACAACAACACCAGTAACAACAAGCGCCAACTAAAGCCCTGCGACACCTCCAAGGTGGCTAGAAAAAAGCCCAAGAGCGCAAAAGGCAAAGCAAAAACCGTGTGACTAAAGGTAATGAGCGAAAAATAATTTTTCATAAAAATACCTCCAAACGCATTCGTGCAATTTAACACCGGAAAGGTAAGGAAGTTTTGGGAAGAAGTCGGAAGTGAATAGAGGTAGAAAATTTTTCAAAGTTTTCTACCTCCACAACTTACTCAAAAATTATCGGAAAGGAATGTAAAATGGCAGTCGAGCCTGTGGTCCTTTGGAGGTTTGAATTTCCTTGGCGAATTGATAATATGGATACCAATCGTTCAGGCTGTGCTTTAACAATCGTTCGGTTCGCACGGCTTCTTCGCCGGTCAGGTCTTCGATCAAACGTTGCCAAGGATCCAAAACAGTTGGATATTCTACAACTCGATGTTCTTTCACACCTGCTAAATGCGCAGCAATAGCAATGGCTTTTTCCAAGCCACCGATCTCATCCACCAAGCCGATTCGCTTGGCGGCAGCGCCTGTCCACACGCGTCCTTGCGCTATTTCGTTGACCTGGTCGCGGGTCATGTTCCGACCAGCACTCACGCGTTGCAAAAAGGTTTCATACGTCCGATCCGTCATATTTTGAAAAATACGCTGCTCTTCGGCTGACATTTCATAAAACGGTGTTATGCCCTGCGCAAAGCGTCCGGTTTTTACAGTATCTACATTGATGCCTAACTTATTGTTAAGCAAGTCTTTAGCATTTGGAATGATACTAAACACCCCAATCGACCCCGTCAACGTGTTGGGTTCCGCTACAATGGTATCAGCAAAAGCCGCAATATAATATCCACCTGAAGCTGCATAATCGCCCATTGACACCACAACCGGCATACCGGCATCTTGTGTGAGTTTGACTTCCTTCAAAATATTTTCAGAAGCCAGCGCGCTACCACCCGGGGAGTTGATGCGCAACACCACCGCCTTGACCTTGTCTTCGCGCCGGATACGTTGGAATATTTTGATATATTTCTCATCGCCAATACTGCCCGCTTCGCCTTTGCCATCTACAATATTACCTTCGGCATAAACGACCGCAATTTTGTTTTTAACACGATAATCGGTCGAGGGGGCATTGGCGCTGAAATAGTCTGTTAATTCGATCAGATTTATCTTTCCCTCTTTTTTTAAACCGATTTTACTGCGCATTTTGGCTAAGACGTCCTCCCGATGCGCTACTTCATCCACTAGCTTCAAACGTTGAGCCTCGGTGGGCATTGCAGCTAAATAACCATCGGCAATGCGGCGCAATTCGTTGGTGTTAATCTTTCGATTTTTGCTAATGTCTTCCAAAAATTTGCGATAAGTATCTTCAATGTATTCGCGAGTTTGCAATTTATTTTCCGGCGACATGTCGGTTCTGCGGAAAGGCTCGGTGGCACTTTTGAATTTGCCGGCATAAAACACCTGCATGTTCACTCCAACCTTATCCAACATATTTTTAAAAAATGGAATAACTGCTGCAAAACCTCGAAAATCCAGGTTTCCTTGAGGGTTAATGGCAATATAATCGGCGGCAGAGGCGATGTAATAAGCGCCCTGAGAGCAATATTCGCAATAGGCATACACAAATTTTCCGCTCGATTTAAAATCCTCTAAAGCATCCCGCACCACAGCTGCAGTTGCCAAACCAGCGTTCACCGCGTCGGTTTCAATAAAAACGCCTTTGATTTTATCATCTGCTTTCGCTTGTTTCAACGCGCGCAGCATATCCTGTAAGCCAAGTATTTTAGTATCTTTTAAATCAAAAGGCACCATCTCCAGGTTATTCGTTTTTTCTGGAATGGCATTTTCAAATTTGAGGTGTAAAACCGTGTTAGGATTGACCGTTGGCGGTTTTTCTGCACTACTTACAATGCTGCTTACTACCAGCAAACTGAGGAGGAAAATTCCAATCATTGCTAAAAAGACGCCCAAGCAGGAGGCTAAAACTGATTTCAAAAACTGACCCATATTGCTATTGTCGTTAAATATTCAAATGTAACATTCGCCAGACGAAAATGGCTATTTTTTAGATGAAATGGTTAAAAAGTCGGATAGACGTGGTTTTAAAAGATAAAATGGACGAAAGGAATAAAAGTTGAAAAGAAATCGGGATGTGATTTGGTATTGTAAAAATCTGTTATAATCAGTAGGGGAGTGCAGCAATAATATGAGTCAGCCCGAATTTTTTGCAAGTGTTATCAGGCTGACTCATGTTATGGTTGAGAGGCATCATTCATTAAAAGTAAGAATATCTCGGATGTCGGCTTCGCTGCGAACAGGCTCCTTGAAGCGTTGCAGCACTATTTTACGGCGTTCTTTTTCGGCTGCTATTTTAAAATCGCTTGGTCGCAGTACCGCAATTTGCTTTTGATCATTGACAATCCACAACAAATTGTCCGTACCTTCATTGAAACGAATCAACGCATCCTCCGCCGCATAAAAACGATACACCGTATTTTGAAATTTATTGACCAGATAAACGGGCTGTTGATGATACGATTCCCCTGTTTGATCTCTCAGTTCCCCTTGCAATTTTGCATCTGCCGGATCAAGCAAATGGCTACAATTCCACACGCCCAAACTCGTTGCCTGAAAACGACTCGCTACGCGTTTTTTGGTCATTAGTGCTTCTTGCACATTTTCGCCGCTGGCAGCCAGTTTTTGTTCAAAAGCCTTTTTGGCAGCCGTTTTATCCGCCAGCAATTGCTGTTGTACTTCCTCTTTTTGTGCTTTCAGTTGGGCTTCGCGTGCTGTCATTTGCTGTGTCCATTCGGTATGGTTGCGCTCGTATTCGGTTAGAGCGCGATTGTAATGTTTGCCGGTTAAAACGGGTGCCACCGTGATTTTTTCACTCAAATTACCTTTCGACAGCGTAAGTTCATACGTGCGGCTGTTCAACTGACGGAGGCGGAATGTTTCCCAGGTAGTTTTTGAAAGTCGTTGTTCATCGTAAGCCGTTCCGGGAACAATTTGCCAAATCTCGTCTCCGTACAGTTGTTTCAGCCATTCGTTTTCGTTTTCAGGTGTATTTGGATCATCTTCCACGATCACACTATTTTCCTTAAAATCAAGTTCTATCGTAGGCGAATCGCCTATTTTTTGTTGCGGTTTCACTGGTTCCAGCGGGCGCGGCACAGACGCCTCTATCTCCCGCAGCCGGGCGTCGGCTGCGGATTGGATAGTGGCAATGGTGTTCGCATACTCCTTGCGGAGTGCATTTATGGGATTGTTGTTGATGGAAGTTTCTACTTCACTGAGGATGCTCACCTCGGCTACCCCTTCGTAAGTCCAGTTGCGACTCGAGGTATCTAACTGATATACATTGTAATGTGGTAAGACGCTGCCTTCTGGCAAATAAATTTCAGAAATCAACTCTACCTCAATGGTTTTTCCTGGCGCTAGCTGGACGCGTTCACCGTTTTGCTCGGCATAAATTTCAATCATACCAGAGGCTTCCAAGTTAAACCGCGTACTTGCAGAGTCATAATTCATTGGAATACCCGCCACGAAAAAGTCCACGTAGTCGTCCATTTCCCGATAAAACATATTCACATCGCCTTTAATCAATTCACCACGATCATTCATAAATGCTTCGGTCGGAACCACCAGGCGCGAGCCAGTTGGCATTTTGTAAGAACCACCTTGTTGGGCATTCACTGTTTGAGCCACTGTTTTAGGCGGAATGGTTGTTAAAGGTGGATTAACAAAAGGCTGCTGTTCAAAGTATTCATTTTCAGTCAGTAAGGGTGTCGTTGGTTTTTGTAGCCAGTTAAAAATAAAGAAAACTGCCGCCAAAGCTGCCGCAGCTGCTGCTATATAAGTCAAGCGGCGCACCATTGCACCGCGTGGCTCCAAAGTGCGTACCGGGGTAGTCGGCGTGGTAGCCTTATATTGTTCCAACAGGGCGTCAAAATTTTTGTATTTGGCGATATCCTGACTGGAGGGCTCCTGAAGATTACGTCTTATGTCGTAGTTGTTGCTCATATTTCCTCCCTTCAATTAATCGGATAGTTTGGTTAATTTGGTTTTTAATCGCTCTAAAATGCGGTAGGTTTTTACCTTGGCATTGCTTTCGGTCATACCCAGCACGTCGGCGATTTCTTTAAATGGTCTTTGCTCAAAAAAGCGCATTTCAATCAATTGCAAGTCCTTTTCATCCAATGAATCCAACACTTTAATCAAATTTTCCCGGTGTATTTCGTCTATCGGTTCTTCAATTTCGTCCATCACGCCATTCAGATCGGTATCTTCGACACTAACGACGCGGTTTTTCTGGATTTGCCGATAGTATTGCGACACTTCGTTTGCAGCAATTTTGAATAGCCAGGACGAAAACGGTACGCCGCGATAGTGATAGCCATCCAATTTTTGCATAGCTTTTAAAAATACCTGTGAACAAAGGTCTGCGGATAGCTCTTCATCAGCCGTGCGGCGAAAAATAAAGCGGAATATGGATTCGAAGTATCGGTCGTACAAGGGGCGGAACATAGCGGGGTCGCGTTGTGCAGCCTGCACCTCTGCCCACTCCCCGAGCACCGCATCCTCGGAAACAGTCTTTTTAAATACCCCCATTGACGGCTCGTTTTTTGCAAGGGTACGATTTATTTGTAAATTAGAAAACATCCAAGGTGTTTTTGCATGCGTTTTTTTTCAATTTGTCTTCAATCGGCTTTTGTGCACTACCGTTTTTGACTGTCTCAACCCTAGAATGCGTTGAATGGAAAAAAGTAACAGCCGAAATGAATTTTTTTTTAATAGAAAGTTTTATAATTGGTGAGAATTGTTAAAAAAAGAAAAGTACCTGGCTTTAGGGTAGCTCAATTTATACTTTATAAAATGACTTTATCATCATTAATTATGCTTTTAAAATTTACAACCGATTATAAATGAAAAAGTTATGGCGCTCTTTTCATCATTGGGACACAAAATCAGCAGCTATGTATCATATTCCAGTAAATGAAAAAATTTACCTGTCCCCTTTTTTATTATCAGACAAGGATAATTTGATACAATATATCAACGACGAAGAGATCAACCGCAACACGCTTGCCATTCCCTTCCCTTACACCGAAAAAGATGCCGATGAATGGCTGAAACTCACTTTGCAGGAGGTGGAGAAATTTGGAACCCCCGCAAATTGGGTCATTCGCACCGAAAAAGACGCGCTGATTGGCTGCATCGGCAGGCAAATGCTATACGGCAAAGATGCCCATACCGACGAAGTGGGCTACTGGCTCGCCCGCCCTTACTGGGGCAAAGGCATTATGACGGCAGTGGTAAAAGCATTTTGCGATTATTGGTTTAAACAAGGCACCGTCATTCGATTCACTGCTGCGGTTTTTTCCTACAACGCTGCCTCGGCGCGGGTACTCGAAAAAGCGGGCTTTCAAAAAGAAGGATACCTTCGACAACATTATGCAAAAAACGGGCAGTTTTTGGATGGTATTTTATATGCAAAGTTAAAAAATGAATAAGCAAGCGCTTTTATAAAATGTTTTTTTTGGTTCAAGATGAAAATACTTGCAAGTTACCAAAGGCAAAAAGAATCATG
>CAZFBN010000093.1:0-22195 GCA_964517145.1 uncultured Saprospiraceae bacterium | reverse complement strand
CGCTAATTTAACCTTTCTTTTTTCCCTAGCATTACTTGTTTAGTTCTACCAATTTTTTCATAAGGCTTCAAATTGCCGCGAATATCGAATGAAATGTCCATATATAAAAATGCTCAATTTTCAAAACAAGCTAAAGCTTATTGGACGACAGGCAGCCTGAAGGCTGCGCTACACTTCTACCCCCTCTATCAAAACCTCCAATATCTGCTTCGCGGCTTTCGCAATTTTTGTACCAGGACCAAAAACCCCCGCTACGCCATGTTCGTAGAGAAAATCATAATCCTGCGCGGGAATGACGCCACCGACGATGACGAGAATATCTTCCCGACCGAGTTTTTTCAATGCTTCGATGGTTTGTGGCACTAAAGTTTTGTGACCCGCAGCCAGCGAGGAGATGCCGAGAATGTGTACATCGTTTTCCGCAGCCTGGCGGGCAGCTTCGGCGGGGGTTTGGAAGAGCGGACCCATGTCCACGTCAAAACCAAGGTCGGCAAAGCTGGTGGCAATGACTTTCGCGCCGCGGTCATGCCCGTCCTGACCAAGTTTGGCGACCATAATGCGCGGGCGGCGACCATCGAGTTCTGCAAATTTATCGGCGAGGGTTTGGGCTTCCTGGAAGTCGGCATCTACTTTGGATTCGGAGGCGTACACCCCAGCAATGGTGCGGGTAGTAGCCGCAAAGCGACCGAATGCACGTTCCATCGCGTAAGAGATTTCACCGAGCGTTGCACGAACGCGAGCTGCTTGTACGGCAAGGTCAAGGAGATTAGCGGCTCCTTGCCCCCCAGCCCCCCAAGGGGGAGTCGCCGCAGCTTGGTACAAATTTTCCAGCGCCTGCTGCACGGCGGCTTCGTTGCGATTGGCTTTTACTTCGTTGATGCGCTTGATTTGCGATTCACGCACGGCGGCATTGTCCACATCCAAAATATCAATCTTCGTCTTTTCTTCGACCTGAAAAACATTGACACCCACGATCTGATCCTTGCCACTGTCAATTCTAGCCTGCTTGCGAGCGGCGGCTTCTTCGATGCGCATTTTGGGCAAACCTTCTTCGATGGCTTTTGCCATACCGCCGAGCTCTTCCACTTCCTGCATCAATACCCAGGCGCGTTGGGCGAGTTGATCGGTCAAATATTCCACATAATATGAACCGCCCCAAGGGTCAATGGCTTTGGTAATGTCGGTTTCTTTTTGCAAGTAAATCTGCGTATCGCGGGCAATTTTAGCAGAAAAATCCGTCGGAAGGGCGATGGCTTCATCTAACGAATTGGTATGCAAAGATTGCGTTCCACCCAGCGCGGCGGCTAAGGCTTCGATGCAAGTGCGAGCCACGTTATTAAACGGGTCTTGCTCGGTGAGGCTCCAACCCGAAGTTTGGCAGTGGGTGCGCAGCGCCATAGATTTATCACTTTTTGGATTAAATTGTTTAACCAATTTTGCCCAAAGCATCCGACCGGCGCGCATTTTGGCAATTTCCATAAAATGATTCATACCAATGCCCCAAAAGAAGGAAATACGCGGTGCAAAATCGTCAATATTCAAACCCGCCTTCAAACCCGCGCGTAAATATTCCAAACCATCCGCCAGCGTATAAGCCAACTCAATATCCGCAGGGGCGCCTGCTTCGTGCATGTGGTAGCCACTGATGGAAATGGAATTAAATTTCGGCATAAATTTCGCCGTGTATTCAAAAATATCTGCAATGATGCGCATACTCGGAATCGGCGGGTAAATGTAGGTGTTGCGCACCATGAATTCTTTGAGAATATCGTTCTGAATCGTACCGCTCAACTGCTCCGGTTTTACACCTTGCTCCTCCGCGGCAATGATATAAAATGCCATAATCGGAATCACCGCGCCGTTCATAGTCATAGAAACCGACATTTGATCGAGCGGAATTTGGTCGAACAGGATTTTCATATCCTCTACGGTGTCAATCGCCACGCCTGCTTTGCCCACATCGCCTACCACGCGCTCGTGGTCGGAGTCGTAACCTCGGTGGGTCGCCAAATCAAAGGCAACCGATAAACCCTTTTGACCTTGCGCCAGATTTCTACGGTAAAAAGCATTGCTTTCCTCGGCAGTGGAAAAACCCGCGTATTGCCGAATCGTCCAGGGTTGCGTCACGTACATGGAGCTGTACGGACCGCGCAAAAATGGCGGAATGCCGGCGGCATATTTTAAATGCTGGATGTCTTGAATGTCTTCTGCTGAAAAAACCGGCTTTACCTCAATTTTTTCAGGGGTTTGCCAGGTTTCGGCAGGAGCATTTTGACTGCTGTCAGCAATTGGAGTATTAACAGCAGTCAAATTTCTTTTAAAAGCTATTTTGGAAAAATCAGGACGTTTCATAGAATGGATCATTTATGGTGGATCATTGATCTTTTTTGGACAGCTAAAATTGGCAAAAATTTGACAGACAGGCAAATGAGAATTGTCATTTGATGGCTTGTTATTTATTATTTCTAATAGTCGGATAGTCGGATAGTTGAATAGTCGCTAGTCGGGTAGTCAGATAGTTTTTTAAAAATAAAAAGAGGGATACTTTGAGTATGTTATAAAAAGTGCAACTTGCTGGTTTTGAAAGGTTTACAGAGAAAGATGCTTTGTATCATGCGCCTTGTTGCCAGTTACGGTCCAATTGTTGAGGGCAACAGATGCCTCGTTGCCTGTAACGAGCGAAATGTTACAGGCAACGACGGAAAAATAGAGGGCAACGACGGAAAAGTAGAGGGCAACGACGGAAAAGTAGAGGGCAACAATCTGGTCGTTGCCTTCCACGGACAAAAGTGTACAGGCAACGAGCAAAATGTTACAGGCAACGAGGAAAAAATAGAGGGCAACGAGGCACTTGTTACAACCATTTTTTGAAAACAGAAAGGCGGGGATTAAAAATTTAGAGACTGTTTTTTAAAATTTGTCTCAATCCATTTGTAAGCCAATGAAGATTAATATTTTCGCAACAAAAAAACAATCATGCGAAAATTTAGCGCCGATTATATTTTTCCCGTTTCGAGCGAACCCATCAAAGAAGGGGTCATTATTACGGACGAGGAAGGAAAAATTCTACAAATCGATAGCCGCGACCAGCACGATCCCAGCAGTATTGACATTCGCAAAGGCGTGATTGTGCCAGGGTTTATTAATACCCATTGCCACCTGGAGCTCTCGCACATGAAGGGATTGGTGGATACGGGTACGGGTTTGATTCCTTTTATTCAGAGTGTGGTGCAGTTTCGCAATTTTCCGATGGAACAAATTTTGGATGCCATCGAACGCGCGGATCGGGAAATGTATGAAGGCGGCATTGTGGCGGTGGGCGATATTTCCAATAAACTGGATACAGCAACGCAAAAAGATCGCAGTAAAATTCGCTATTACACGTTTGTAGAAATGTTCGACCTCTTGCAACCGCACCTGACGGAACCAAGTTTCAATGATTATAAAGCGGTATATGAAGGGCAGAGCACGGCGCATGGCAACAGCAGGAGCGTGGTGCCGCACGCGCCTTACTCAGTGACGCCCGATTTATTTAGAAGAGTGGCTGAATTTAATACCGATGAAAATACGACCATCAGCATTCACAATCAGGAGACGGTGCACGAGGATGCGCTGTTTTTGACAAAAACGGGGGATTTGCTAAAATTCTACGGTGGTTTTGATTTGAAATTAGACCATTTTGAAGCGACGGGTACGACTTCCATCCATTACGCCATGCGCTACATGAATCCGCAGCAGCGTACGCTTTTTGTACACAATACCATGACGACGCCCGTGGATATTCAGGCCGCGCAAAGCTGGAGCGACCGCGTGTATTGGGCGACCTGTGCTAATGCGAATCTGTATATTGAAAACCGGATGCCGTTTTATCAATATTTTTTAGAAAACAATGCTCGATTAACGATTGGCACCGATAGCCTCACGTCGAACTGGCAATTGTCTATCGTGGAAGAAATGAAAACCATTGCGAGGTATCAATCGTACGTGCCGTTTGAAACCATCCTGCGCTGGGCTACGCTGAATGGCGCGGAGGCATTGGGTTTTGACGCGGATTTGGGTAGCCTGGAAGTGGGGAAGACGCCGGGCTTGAATTTGCTGAATCTGGAGGAAGATTGGAAATTGAAAGCGGAGACGAAGGTGGAGAAGGTGATTTGAAAAATTGTTATTGGTTATCGGTTAGCTGTTCACGGTTATTTGTTATTGGTTATTGGTTATTTGTTATTGGTTATTTGTTATTTGTTATTGGTGGTTCACGCTTCCCAAATAACCGATAACCAATAACCAATAACAATATCTATCTTAGTACAACCCGACCTGTCCATTGCCCTTGGCGGGAGGTCATTTTTATAAAATAGACGCCTTTGGGTAGGTTTTGCAGATTGACTTGCTGGGTTGCGTTCAATTTTGCGGTGTAGCGAATTTTACCATTCAAATCAATCACCTGTAAAGCCGCGTCCGCAGGGGCATATCGAAAGGTCAGCCAAGCGTTTGACGGATTAGGAAAAACCTCGATTGGCAATCTGTTCGACGCGAGGTCGTTCACATCGGTCTGAATCTGTTGGTATTGTCCAAAAAAGGTCACCGTAGCCAACACCGCCGGAAATACGCAGCCGCCATGATCCGCAGAAGGATTCACGTCCACCGCATCTACGTCCACCGCACCGAGCAAGGTCATCACGGAATCTGCCACGATGCTATTGCGGTACGTCACCTGGTCGTCGGCGCGGCAGTAGAAAAGGCGAGTGGGCGATTGGGGTGCCCATTGATAGACGTCGTTGGCAGCCAGCGCTCGATTGATGGGATGATTCAAATCATTCTGCACCGAATTAATCACGCTATCCTGAAACATATACCGGGCAATCACCGCGCCGTGTTCCATGCGTAGCTTGTCGATCAGCGCTTGGTTTAAGCCATTGAGCGTAAACTCCCCATTGAAAAACTTCTGAATAGTGCTGGCGTAAGCGGGTTTAAAAACGGATTCCAAATTTCCAAAAATATCATACGCCACATCATAAGATAATAAAGTAAATGGAATGTATGCAGGGAAGTAATACTCCTGGTTGCCGAGAATTAAATCGCGCATTGCCCCGGAAATGCTGTATGGACCCGACAAGTGGGCGGCAGCTGTGACTTTGAGGGTGTTGGCGTAGTTTTGCTCCACGCTGCGGTGCATTGCCATCGCAGCATGCCCGCCTTGAGAATAACCTGTAATAAAAAGCTGGTCATTGATTAAAAGATTTTGCTGTGCTGCATAAGCGCGCACCGCAAACAACATGTTGATGCCAGCAGCAGCTTCTGATTCGGCGTGGACGTAAGGATGGAAGCCGCGCGATTCGCCCAACCCCAGGTAATCCGGCATGAAAGTGACGTAACCAAATGCTCCGAAGGCGCTGCCCAATTCGTAGCCGCCGCGCAGATTGGAAGGGACGTCCTCTTTGGAATCAACCGTGCCGTGCATCGCACACAACAGAGGCAGAACGACTCCAGTGCGATCTGGAATGATTAACAAACCAGAAGCCGTATCGGTAATGCCCTGTAAATCAGGCATGGTGTATTCCAATTTGTACAAACGAATGCCGTTTTGAGCAAAAGGACCGAACATGGCGTTCAGTTGCTCTTTGGTAAAAGCTGCTTTAAATTCACTGCGAATCAATTGTTGACTTTTAGCCAAAAGGGGAGCGCAAAATACTGTCATTGCAAGCAGCACTTTGCAAAAGAAAATACGATATCGTTGCATGTCAATTGAGATGTCTAAAGGTTAAAGCCCATTTTTTTCCACCTCCAAAATTGCCTTCACATGTGCATCGGCAATTTTTTGGCGAACCTCATCTTTCATTAACTCAATGGCTTCCTTTTTGTTGTTATAAAAACCATTTTCTGTCAGAACGGCGGTCATACTGGTTTTGCGAAGTACGTAGAATTGTCCTTCGGGTTTGGATTTCAGGTGGCGGTTTTTAAAGCCTGTTGCTTCAATCAAGTGTTCTTGGAAAATACCCGCCAGTTTTTGACCGCGCTTGCTGCCATGATAAAACCAGGTTTCGATGCCGCTCACCGTGGGAGGCCCCCATGTGCTGGCGCTCGCCGCCGGAGAAGCATTGGAGTGAACAGACACAAATAATTTGGGCAAATCCGATTCTTTATTGTTGGCACGCTCCACACGTCCTGCCAGGAAATCATCGATGTCCACTTCCGGCACTACGTTGAAATATTGGACTCCGATTTCGTCGAGTTGCGCGATGATGCGTTTTACAATATCCCGATTGAATTCATACTCCAGGAATTGCGTTTTGCCATCGTCAAAAATAGGCGAGCGCTTGCCCAGCGTTTTTTTGCCGTGCCCATTGTCCAGACACCAAAGATAACGCGGTTGGTGTTGGGGAATATCCGTGTCGGGTTGAGGTTCTTTTTCTTCCGGTTGAGGCTCTACTGTTTGGGGTGGTTCCGGGTGCGTGGACTGATCCAGCACTTTGGCAGGCTCGTCAAAAACATCGTCGTCAAACTCCTTATCTGGCTCGGCAGGGTTAATGGAAATACGATCCAATTCATTGGCAACGATCACCAAAGAGTCGGTCGGAACTTCTGACGCATCCTGCGGAATCTGAGTTTCCGTTGCATCGGGCTGCTGTGGGCGCGGGGTAAGGCGGGGTGCTTCCGTCTTTTTGCCTGAACCAAAAATAGTGGCGAAGAAATTTTTAATAGCTTCAATGATTGCTTTAAACATGGAGGTCCGATTTAAGGTTATTGGGTTATTTTGATTATAAATAATAGAACGCCGTCAAATTTAAAGGAAAAATGCTTCAAATGTTTAAAAAAGTCAGTGCAGCGGGTAAATTTATACCATGAACTTGTTTAAAATTGACGATTTTATTTAATATGACAGAGGCAATTCGACGCTACATTCTCTTATTCAAGAGTAGATTGTTGAATCTTCCAAAATACGAGAACGTAGGAGCTTAGTTTGAAAAGATATTACGATTTTTCATTAATTTTAAACAAGCTCCATTTTTAAAAAATAGATTGCTTTTAAAACGATATTAAAACAACAAAGGCTATCCATTGCTGAGATGAATAGCCTTCGCTGTTTTATAAAACAAACGATTTATTTCTTCGAAGCGGATGTAAAGATTCGATTCCAGTTCACGCCGTTGCTGAGCTTGCCTTCCTTGAGCGAAAACCAGATGAATAATGGCTTGCCCACCATGTTGTGCGCTGGCACATAGCCCCAAATGCGCGAATCTTCTGAGTTGTGACGATTGTCGCCCATTGCCCAGTAGTAATCTTGCTTGAAGGTATATTGATTGGTTTCTTTTCCGTTGATGAAAAATTTGTTACCTTCTATTTTAAAATCGTTTTCCTCGTACACATCAATCACCCTTTGGAAAAGTGCAATGTTGGAAGTGTCGAGCGTGACAGTCGCGCCTTGTTTCGGAATCCATATGGGACCATAATTGTCAATATTCCACTCGCCAAAGTGCGTCGCATCATTTGGGAAAACCCTGCCAGGGCGGTCGTAGCGCTTGCCCATTTCATAGGCACTGACGAGGATACGTGAATCGAGCGATTGAATTTTATTCTTTTGTTCGTCGGTCAAAATCATGATGGTATTGCCTTCCTGATCTTTGAAAACATCCTCGCTGGAAATGCCCCAATCCGAAAAGTTGCGCGTATTCACTGCATTATCCGGGAAGACAACTTGGTAAGCAAATTCCAGATTTTTAGGATTTTGAGCAGGTTTGCCATTGATGTACAACTGGCGGTTGCGTACTTCCACCGAGTCGCCTGGCGTAGCCACTGCCCGCTTGATGTAATGATCCATTTTATCCATGGGGCGAGTGACGAGCTTTGCTCTGCCCGATTGAATCAATGCTGCGTAGCCCGGCGGTATGCTGCCGCGCCGAAAATCATAAATGCTCCAGGTGCGTTCGGGGAAGACAAAGACGCTGTCTCCTTCCGGGTAATTAAAAACGATCAGGTCATTGCGGTCAATTTTTTCCAAAGCAGGCAAGCGGTAATAGTCGAGTTTGGGTTTTTCTAAATACGATTCTGCTTTGCCACCTGGCAAACGATTGTGCAATAATGGAATCATGGCAATAGTCTGCGGTGTGCGAATGCCATAATGTGCTTTGCTTACAAACAGAAAGTCGCCCACCAGCAACGAATCTTCCATCGAAGAGGTCGGGATCACATAGGCTTCTACCAAAAACATGCGAATGAACGCTGCTGCAAACACTGCAAAAATGATGGCTTCTGCCCATTCGCGCACAGGACCTTTTTTATAAGGATTTTCTGCTTGCAATTTATTGAACTGCCGCACTTGCTTGGCGGTTTGTGCCGCTTTTAGCTTTTCCCGGTATTCGCGTTCTTTTATCAAAGTCGGTGCATCGTATGTTTCTTTTGGATTGAACGCCAAATAGAAAAAGAAAAAAGGGGCAAAAATGACTGCTACCACACTTTCCCAAAAGGTGTAGTGCCGAAAAGAGCGCACCAAATCAATACACAAGCCAGCATGAATGAAAATATTGACAATCGGAAACAGCATAAACACAGCATGAATTGGCTTTCTGCCTACCAACTGTGCCCACACCATATAATTGTATCCTGGTACCAAGCCTTTCCAGGCGGGTTCGTTCATTTTTGGAAATAAAAAATATAAGCTGATGCTTATCAACAGGTATCCAATAACTAAAAAAAGTAATAAGCCCATTTATTTCGATTGTTAATGTATGATTCATAGCGCAGGCTGAAGTCTGTGCTACGTCGCAAAGATAAACGAAAATATGACGTCCGCAGATGGAATAACGAGAAGATGGATGATTTGTAAAGTTTTACCGACCAATGGCGCTTACTCTTCGTCTTCTACCACAAATCCAGTCACCCATAATTTCTCGGCTCCATGGATGCCTTCAAAATAGACCTTTGCATATTTGCGAAAATAGCCGCTTTCTTTTGCATCAAATTCTAATTGAATGGTGCCAATGGAATCTGGTAAAATGGGCGTTTCGTCCCAGGTAGAACCCGTGCAGCCGCAAGAAGTACGCACCGTTTCGATCACCACTGGTTGCTTTCCAATATTTTTAAAACGAAAAGCATGCGTGACGGGCTTACTCATTGGAATATCGCCAAATTC
This sequence comes from uncultured Saprospiraceae bacterium, assembly GCA_964517145.1. GTDB lineage: Bacteria > Bacteroidota > Bacteroidia > Chitinophagales > Saprospiraceae > JADJNW01. The sequence goes on along the minus strand of CAZFBN010000093.1, from coordinate 13,068 downwards.
ATACTCCATTTCTGCGAGCCATTCGATGGGCTTCTCTGCAAAGGCAGCAGTGCTGTGGTTCATCCACAAAAAAATGCTTACTACAAATGCGATCATCATTGCAAACTTGAAATTTTAAAAGACAACACAGGAAAACGAAAGTTTATTGTGTGGCAATTGCTCCGGTGAGTTTTTTACAAAAAAAACTCCCGCATCTGGGGAGGCATTTCGGATGCGGGAGCAACAACATACTATGAGAAAACTACACGCCACAAAGTAAAGCATTCGAGCAGCAACTTCGCATGCTTATTTAGGCTATGGCAGAAGGTTTGTTTGATGTGGTGGATTTGAATTAGAAAGTGGAAAAGCTTAATGCGCCGAGGACTCAATGCGATAATTTGCGAGTGCACTAATTGTTGCGTAAGTGTTTAATAATCAGATGATTGAATGAATTGTCTGACATCTCTGGGCTGACCTCCGTGTTCCAAATAAAAAATCCTACACTTAAGAAGGGTCATAAGTGTAGGACGAATCAAACATACTATGAGAAAACTTGTGTCAAAGATAAGAAGTGTAAACAGAGCGCGTAGGGTCAATTACGTAATGGTGGAATGTATTGCGGGAATGGCAGGTGGGTGAAAGGAACGGACGATAAAAAGTGTATTTTGTACACCAAAGGGGGCGTGGATTCGGAGATTATCGGTTTGTATATTCGATATTGGATTTTAGGTGCTGAGTGGTTATTTAATTTGAATTTCAACAATCGGAATCTGAATTTCTACCCTGGTGCCGCGAGCCTCCTTGGTGCGGGCATTGACAAGATCGATGGTTTTGACAAAAACGCCATTGCCTTTAGAATGGTGCAAAATTTGCAGCCGCTTCTCGGTAATGTTGGTGCCGCGCGAGCGATGATTTTGATATTGCGCATCTTTTTCGCGCAGTTGTCTGGCTTTCTCACGCCCAATTCCATTGTCTTCTACAATGCACAGAATATTGTCATCATCCAACATCGTAAATTTTACCTTGATAACGCCCTCTTTTTTGGAACGCAAGCCATGTTCAATGGCATTTTCAACATAAGGTTGCACAATCATCGTGGGCACCCCCAAAATATCTTCTTCAATCTCATCGTCCACACAGATTTCATATTTTAAACGCCCTTCAAAACGCAATTTTTCGTTGATGTACAAATAATCCTCCAGGAATTCGAGTTCTTTTTCCAAAGAAATAATTTCCAGGTCAGAATAATCGAGGCTTTGCCGCATCAGTTTTGCAAATTTTGCTAAATATTTTGCTGCAAATGTAATTTCGTTAGAGGTAATATAATTTTGAATAGAATTCAAGGCGTTGTACATAAAATGCGGATTCATTTGTGCGCGTAATGCCTTGAGTTGCAGCTTGGTAGCTTGCAGACGCAACAATTCTGCTTCCTGGCGTTTTTTCTCGGCTTCGTACTTAATTTCTAATTCCAGTTGCTTGCGTTTTTCCAATTGTTCGAGGTAACGCTCTTCCATGCGGCTGTGCAGCAATTGGTATTCATAGGCATTTTTAAATTCGCCTAATTCTGCATACAAGGATGCCATGTCCTTGCAAACATTCGAGAGCTGCTTGTATTCTTGAATTTGCTGCGCGTATTCAAATGCCCGCAGGAAGTGCTGCATCGCTCGCTCGTGCTCATCGAGCTCCACATACAAGCGCCCGCGCCAGGCTTCAATGTTAGAAAAATTATAAAAATCCTGTTCTGATTTATCTTTGTACAAACGCTCCGCCAGGTCAAACAAATCTATGGCGCGCAGGTACTCCTCTTTTTCCAGGGCACAATAGCCCATATTGGCATATGCACTTGCTCGCGCCTGCTGGCTGCTGTCGTCGGCGATGTCAATGGCTTTTTTAAAATAACATTCGGCATTTTCATAATCTTCCAAAGCCATGTAGCCATTGCCCACATTGAGATAGTGCCAGGAAAGGCGGCTGCGCATGCCCATTTCTTCACACATGCGAACAACTTTGAGGTAGGAGCGCACGCTTTTTTCATCGTCATCATTGCGTTCATACACCTTACCTAAACCGCTGTGAATCAACGTGAGAAAATAATAATCTTTTAATTCCAAGGGCAATTGCAGGCGGGTAATGCTTTTATCGGCTTCCAACAACAACTCAATGGCTTTAGAATAATTGGAATAATGCAAGTGCATGTAGCCCTCGCGGCAGGTGATACGCGGCAAGAGCCGTTCATCAGGAAAATTGCGCAGCGTACGACTCGCTTTTTCCAGGTATTCAGAGGCATCGTCCAATTTATCGAGGTTCATGCACGTGCCCGCATAGTCGATGTAGGCTTCTGCCAGCTGCTTCGCCGTGCCTCTATCTTCCAGAATTTCAATGGCTTGTATAAAATGTTGCTCGGCACTTTCGTAGTTGTACAACTGATTTTCAATCGTAGCAGTATTGAGATGATAGCTCAATTCATAATCGGGTTCATCCAATTTATGCAACAAGCGATGCTCCTCGGCTAGCAATTCCTGCGCACGTCTGATGTTGGTATAAGCGTAGTGGCTCGCCAATTGGTCAATCATGTACAGCCGCTGGAGAGGATCCTTCTGCCGCTTCAGTTTTTGTTCCAGTTGGCTGGTGGGTAGGAGAATGGTTGCCGATGTTGTCATAGTTAGGAATGCAGTGCTAAAAAAAACACATAATAACCCGTTTCTTGCAGTTCAATCTGCTACAAAAAACAGCTTCAAAAATAAATAAAAAAGGACTACATACCAAATTGCATTGGAATGTAGCCCTCCCCGGTTAAAAAAAAATTACAATAGCCCTACTGCGGCAAAATGCCACCACAGCCATTGTTGTGTTTTTTCTTATTCTTGTCGTTTTTACCGCCGGTGATTTTATTCATATCACCTTTTGGAATCGGTTTAAGGTCTTTCTCCTTTTTAAGGTCATTCAAATTTTTTTTGTCTTTTCCCATAGCAAACCAAATTTTGAAGTACACGGGATATTGTTTTAAGCGTTCTTAGTGACGTGAGGAAGTATTAAACTTAGGGCTAAAGGTACGAATTAATTTACCAATGGGAAACCGTTTTAACTTTTACGGCTCACATTTTTTTATTACACATAAATTGTAAGATAGATAATAATAAACTACATTCGTAGCGCTTCCTTCGTTGTCCTTCCTTCGGTATGTTATAATCCTTGTTGCAACTTGCGCATCTGCTCCATGAATGCTGGTCGGCGTCGGCGCGACACTTCTATCTTCATGTTATCATCCATAATCAGATACCCACCATCACCTTTTACAAATTTTCGCATATAATTCAAGTTGATAACGTGGCGTTTATGCACTCGATAAAAATTAAAAGGTTCCAGCAGGTCTTCGTAGGATTTGATTGTTTTGGATGCTGTAATGCGCTCCCCATTTTGCAGATAAATGTGGGTATAATTGTCCTCCGCTTCAAAACGAACGATATCCCGTATGTTTACAAAATAAATACCGTCTAATGCAAAGATGCTTAATTTAGTAAAGGCGTTTGGATTATTATAATAATTACTAAATAAGTCGAGGCGTTTTTCCATCTCGGAATCCCCTTTTTGGGTGCGAATGCGCGACACTGCTTCTACAAGGGTATCTGGGTCAATGGGTTTGACGATGTAGCCGATGGAACTGTACTCGCAGGCTTTGATCGCATACTCCTGGTATGCCGTTACGAAAATGACCTCAAAATTGACGGGGCGCAAGCGATTTAGCAACTGAAAAATCAAGCCATCTGGCAAGCTGATGTCTAAAAATGCAACATCGGGTTTGATCGCGGGGTCGGCAAACAATTCCATTCCTTCTTCTACACTCCCGGCTTCTCCAATGATTTCAACCTCTTCGCAATATTGAGCAAGCAGATTTTTAAGGTTGTTGAGCCCTTTAATCTCATCTTCTATAATGACCGCCTTTACCACAACAATAGGTTTTTGTAAAATTTGAGAATAGGTATATTTTTAAAAAATATAATACAAAAGAGCTTGCCTATGAAGGCAATTTCCGTATACTCCGCATATAGAATACAAAAATGAGGAAAAGTAACACAACAGGCAAGAAAAAATTTTTAGGTGCCAGGCACTCGCGTGGTTGCTAAAATTCTGCGAATGCTGTACTTGCCGGTGCCATTTGCCCAAACCAGCAGCAGCGCGCCCACGATAGCAATGTTTTTTGTAAACAACAAAGCCTGCAGGCGGCGGGTCGGCTCTTCGTATTCCCAATACGCATGCACAATAAACGTCATGGGTACCCAATATAATAAAAGCAAGACTGCGCCAAGCTTCGCTCGATAACCGAACAACAGCATCAATCCACCCAGCACAATGAAAATAATAGCACCCACAATGAGCCAATCCTGCTTCCAGGTCAAGCCATAAGTGGTGAGTTTAGCTTTGGTATCTTTAAAATAAAAGATGGAATCGTACGCGTCGTACAAGAAAATGAAGGACAACAAGATGCGCCCCAGCAGGTCAACCGTATTTTTCATTTGAGAATTTTCTTTTATAAGTTTGGGCTTGTAGAAAGTTGCAAGGTATGAATATTATGCCAATTTACGGATGCGCCAATAACGGCAAATTAACAAATTAGCACATTTGCACATTGTTTTGCTACATTCTGTCCATCCATCGCTGCTGACACGATTCCACCGGCATAACCCGCCCCCTCACCACACGGAAACAAACCTTGCACGTGCGGGTGCATGTAGGTCTCGCGGTCGCGCGGAATGCGAATAGGCGCGCTGGTTCGGCTCTCGGTGGCAATTACATTGGCATTTTCGGTATAATAACCTTTCATTTTTTTTCCAAAATCTATTACACCTTGTTTTAATTTTTGATAAATAAAAGGCGGTAATAAATCATGTAAAGGGGCAGTTATTAACCCTGGAATGTAAGAAGAATCGGGTAAGGTAGCGGACAATTTTCCTTGGACAAAATCGGTCAGGCGCTGGGCGGGGGCTTTTTGGCTGCCATCGCCAAATTGAAACATGGTTTGTTCGACGCTTTTTTGAAATTCTAAACCTGCAAAAATTCCATGCTGTGTAAAGGGCTGTAAATCTTGCATTTCTACAGCTACAACCGTACCCGAATTGGCATACTGTGAATCGCGCCGCGACATGGACATGCCGTTCACCACTATCTCGCCAGGTGCCGTAGCCGCCGGAACCACCAAGCCGCCCGGACACATGCAAAACGAAAACACGCCGCGCCCCTCTACCTGGCAAACCAGTTTGTAACTTGCGGCTGGCAAATTTTCATCGCGTGGCGATTGGTGATATTGAATGTTGTCAATCAACTCCTGCGAGTGCTCAATCCTGACACCCAATGCAAAAGGCTTGGCTTCAATTAAAATATCATGTTGATGTAATAAGGTGTAAATATCCCGTGCCGAATGCCCCGTTGCCAGAATCACAGCGTCTGCCAGATGCGCCTCTTGGTCGTTGACAATGACACCTTTCATTTGCTTGTTTTTTATAATAAAATCCGTCACGTAGCTGTCGAAGTGCACTTCGCCGCCATATTTTACAATAGTTTCGCGAATGTTGGCAACAATATTCGGCAGTTTATTCGAACCAATGTGCGGATGCGCGTCCACCAGAATATCGCTGCTAGCGCCATGCTCCACTAATAATTTTAAAACCTTGTAAATATCGCCGCGTTTGTGAGAGCGAGTATATAATTTTCCATCAGAATAAGTGCCGGCACCGCCCTCGCCAAAACAGTAATTGGAATGCGGATTGACAATACCAAATTGCTGAATCGCCCGCAGATCGCGCCGCCGCGTGCGCACATCCTTGCCTCGGTCAAAAACAATGGGCTGGATGCCATGCTCTAATAATTCTAAAGCAGCAAAATAGCCACCAGGACCAGCGCCAACAATAATAACTTTTTTATTGTTATTAACCGATTTTAAATTTTGTATAATAATTGGCTCCGGTGTGTAATGTTCATTTAAATAAACTTCAACTTTTAAGAGGAAAAAAGGCTGTGCGCCACGCGCATCGATGGAACGGCGCACTACGCGCACGTCGGTCAGCTCGGATTCCCGCAACCCAAGTTTCTGGGCAGCTTTGGTTTTTATTACTTGCTCAATGGCGGCTTCTTTGGGCAGCAACTTGAGCTCCAGTTCTTTTATCATTTTATCAATTTAGTTGCGGTGCATTTACCACAACTACTTAAAAATTAAATTTCAAACTTTGATAAATTACAATTTTAAACCATCATTGGTTCACAACGCCTCCAAATCTCCCCGTCATTCCTTCTTGTCTTCTTTCGGCTTCGTCCAGCGCTTGTCTCCACTAGCTTCCATCGCATCAGGAATAAACACTTTGACCGTGACGGTTTCTTCCGAATCGCCTTTAGGCATTTTTATTTTTGCTCGTTTTGTATCTTTTGAAAGCAGCCGCAGGGTTTCTCCCTCTCGTTTTTCCTCAATTTCATAGCGCCCTTCTTTAATATAATGATTAAAAATTCCCTCCGGCACATTCGCAAGACTTATATTGGTTTCAATCATAATATCATTTCCTACCCAGGTTTCCACCGTGTATTCGCCAAACAATTCCAACTCCAGCGTTGTTGCTGTGTCCATTGAAAAAGTACGATGTATAATGCGCTGATGCTGAGCAAGAACGGAAGTAGTCAGGAAGGTATAAAACAACAATGCGTAAAAAATCTTCATTGGAATAAGTTTTGAATGGAAAGAAGATGACACCTTTCCCGAGGCATCATCTCCTTTTTAGGTCAAAACGAAGAACTCACCAATGTGTTGCTTCGGCTGGTTGAATTTGCAGTCGGCAATTTTACAGAAACATTTTTAGGCGCATAAATAATGAAGGTAACGTCGTCCTCCAACGCTTTTCCACCAATTTGCACCTCCCGTTCCATGGCGGGCACCGCAATTACCATTTGTCCGTTTTCTACCGTTGCCACCACGTTGTAGCGCCCCGCGCTGATCAGCGATTTCAAAATGGCTTCATTGCCATTGTACAGCGTTATCGTCATTTGCACGCGCAGCAGGTCATTGTCCCATACCTTTACTTCCGCTGCACCGGTGAGGTTCAGCGACACAATTTGGGTTTCGAGGGGAAAAGATTTCACCAGCGTCTTTTCGGCGCTCTGGGCAAAGGCAATGGAGGCGATGCCAAGTAGAAGAATAGTGAATGTGTTGCGTAGATAAGTTGTCATAAGTACCTCCTTTGTTTGGTTATGTTTGTAATGTACTGATTTCTAAGGTAAATGTCAAGTTTTTTTTATAAAGGAGGGATGATAAATGTCATTCAAAAGGGGAGATTTCTATTTGTCATCAACCGAACTTTTACTTTACCATTAAAATAGAATTATAATTATCATACTCAGAAAGCACTTTCTCTGGGTTAGTGGGGTCTTCTGTCCACTCGCCGTCCACAATAAATTTATACATATAAATGCCAGGCTTCAATTGTAAATGAATCTGCCAGCCTGCTTTTGTTTTTTGTAAAGCGTGCTGTGTAGCATTCCAATCATTAAAAGAACCGGATATAATAACACTTGTAGCGGTTTGAAAATCAGCGGTTTGAATGACTATATTGCGCGGTTTTTGTGTACGGCGCTGACCGGATTTAATTTTTTGCAGTTCCAGATCAATTTGCCGGATTAATAGTTCAACATTCATTGCCGCCATCTTTACATCCACAATTATTTCATCATTATTACCATGAATCATCCCCAGATAATTGCGATAGGGAGGTTCGCGCAGAATGGCATCGTAATCCACCGGCTCTATGTCAAAGTTTTCCATCATGCGTACTTTGTTGGATAACAACGGAATCCAATATTCATTCACAAGCCGAATCAGTTTTTGCTCAGAAACCTGAACTTGCTCAAAACGCTCTTCAAATGTTTGGAAAATGGAAGCACGGAGTTGATCATTTTTTATCAAATTAAAATCCAGGGATTTTAAATTTTCAAAAGCAGCGCGCTGCGGAAAAAACAGCCTGGTGCGGGTAGTGCCTTGAATCCAGCTTGGAAAACTGTCATTCCAGGGTTTATTGGCAAGTAAATGTTGATATAATACCTCACAAGATCGCCGCGATTCCTGATGAGATTGCATAATGGATTCCAATTCATTTAAATCAGCTTGTAAATTTTGCCGTAAATCTTGTAAATGAAATGCTTCTTTTTTGGTTTCTTCCTTTTTTTGGTTCCAATTACCAATGCTCAGCGCAAACAGCACCCCAATGGTGATCAGGAGTAATTCTCCCAATACATACGCCCAATTCCAGTTTTTAAATAATCGCAGATGAAAAGGCATTTTTTATTGATAAAATTACATACTTGGAAGGATAATGGCAATGATAAAAATTTCCTTGCCACAAAATTCAACTGTTGACTATGCCATCGGCATCTAATTTACGACGAAGTTGTTTAAAATTAAAGATTTTGTTTAATATAAAAACGAACCAGTATAGTTGATAAAGCACCTAATTTCGCCACCAAGGCACAAAATCACTAAGTCTCACGAAAGCTTTGTGTAAAATTTGTGCCTTGGTGTATTTGTGGCAGATCGTAAAAAACATTCATTTATTGATTAATATTAAGATTATTTATCAATTTTAAACAAGCTCAATAACTAATCCACATCCGAAATTGCCAAAACGTAATAATTTTTTTCTATCTGATCAAAAATCAAAAAAGTATAATCAATGCCAATATCTCCATACCAATAGCCCAGCGCAATGCTTGTGGTGTAAACAATAAAGTCGGGAAAACGCTCTTGTAAAAGCCTATCGGCAAAAGGTTTAGCTAAATGCTTGGCAGCTGCCGGATCATCGAGCTGATTATAAGCACCTCCAAAAAACAAGATTTCTGCGAGTTCTCCATCCAGTGTAAAACCGCTTATATTTCTAAATCGGGCTGCTTGGAATACGGCTGCATTTGAATCAATTTTCAATTCTTCTTTTACAGATGGGGCGTAAGTCAGAAAACGTCTTAAAACACTGGTTGTTGGATAACGCTCATAACCCAGCCAATGAATCACATTGTAAAATGTCTCTTGCTCTTGCGGTTCAATGAGAAACAATCTGGCACCGATGTTGACAAAATATTTTTGAGTAATTTCGTTGATGAAATCATTCAAAACAATATCTGTAATCGGCTGTGCTATAAAAGTTTCACGCTCAAAATAGCGCTGAATGGCAGTAGAAGATAATTTCTTCACTGAAGGCTGATAAACTCTTTTCATATGGGGAAATTTTTGCACGAAAGGTAACTATTATTAATGTAAATTAAATATAGCGATATGATAAATGTATGTTAAGGATTACATTAAAACCTTCCCTACCTCCCCTCTGTTCTACCCTCAATGCAGCAAGAACAATTGTTACAACGTGCCCGCGACTGGTTCGCCCAGCAAAACTGGACGCCTTTCCCCTTCCAGGAAGAAGCCTGGCGGCGCTATCTCGCCGGTGAAAGTGGCTTAGTGAATGCCCCCACCGGCAGCGGTAAGACTTATTCACTTGTAATTCCCATTTTATTAGAATTTATAAAAAATCAACCTCAGTCCTCCCCCTCGGGGGGAGCGGAGAGGGGGCACCATCCCAGCCCCCTAACCCCCCAAGGGGGAACCGCATCGCAACATCCCCCCTCGGGGGGGACAGGAGGGGGGCAAGAAGTCCCCCCTGGGGGGATTAGGGGGCTTTGGATCACGCCAATTCGCGCCCTAACTAAAGAAATCCAACAATCCGCGCAGCGCGCCATTCAAGGCTTGGGGCTGAATTGGACGGTGGGCGTTCGTTCTGGCGATACCTCTTCCAGCGAGCGCACGAAACAAAAAGAAAAGCCACCGGAATTATTAATTACGACACCCGAAAGCTTACATTTAATGTTGGCGAGTAAAGGTTATCCACAATTATTTAAAAATTTAAAATCCGTCATTGTCGATGAATGGCACGAATTGATTGGCTCCAAGCGCGGTGTGCAGGTCGAGCTGGCGCTCTCGCGTATGCATGCGTTGCTGCCGGAATTAAAAGTCTGGGGCATTTCGGCTACGATTGGGAATATGGAAGAAGCGATAGCCGTCCTGCTTGCCCAGCCCCCTGACCCCCCAAAGGGGAACCGCCGCCCGCCTTCCACCGAGCGTGTTGTCTCCCCCCTTGGGGGGGCGGGAGGGCTGAAAAAAATCGAAGTCATTTCCGTCCTCCCCGATGAAATTGAAACCTTTCCCTGGGCGGGACATTTAGGTATCAAACTGGCAGACAAGGTTTTACCTATTATTGAAAATAGTAAAAGTACTTTAATTTTTACCAATACCCGCGCTTTTTGTGAACGCTGGTATCAAACTTTATTAGAAATTCAGCCGGATTTAGCGGGCGCGATTGCCATGCATCATGGTTCTTTGAGTCGGGAAATCCGGGATTGGGTGGAAAATGCCTTGCACGAAGGTTCGCTGAAAGCCGTCGTTGCTACGTCGAGCCTGGATTTGGGCGTTGACTTTCGACCGGTGGAAACGGTGGTGCAAGTGGGTAGTCCCAAAGGCGTGGCGCGATTTCTGCAACGCGCCGGGCGCAGCGGGCATCAGCCGGGCGCGACGAGCCGAATTTATTTTGTGCCCACGCATTCGCTGGAATTGCTCGAAGGAGCTGCACTGCGTGAAGCCATTAACAGCGGTGAAATGGAAAGCCGCATTCCTTACATTCGCTCGTTTGATGTGCTGGCGCAATATTTAATTACATTGGCGGTATCGGAAGGATTTAAACCGCAGGAAATCTATCATGAAATTAAAAAAACGTATTCATTTAGCAGTATAACGCAAGATGAATGGGCTTGGGTCTTGAATTTTATTACATCCGGCGGCGATTCACTACAAGCTTATGATGAATATAAAAAAGTAGAAATTCAGGAAGACGGCACCTATAAAGTCACCGACCGACGCACCGCGTTGCGCCACCGCCTGAGCATCGGCACTATTGTAAGTGATGTAAATTTGGTGGTAAAATATGTTGGCGGCGGATTTATTGGCACGATTGAAGAATGGTTCATCTCCCAACTCAAGCCGGGCGATGTATTTTGGTTTGCCGGTCGAAGTTTAGAATTTGTCAGAATCAAAGATATGACCGTGCAGGTGCGCCGCAGCGATCAAAAAAATGGCAGAATTCCTTCCTGGCAAGGTGGGCGCATGCCGCTTTCCTCGGAATTATCGAAATATCTGCGTTTAAAAATGGATGAACTGGCACGTCACGAATATCATGATATTGAATTAAAAACATTACAACCTTTAGTAAATGTGCAACAAAAACGCTCGCACATTCCCACGCAAGATGAATTTTTAATCGAATATTTTCCAAGCCGCGAGGGGCATCATTTATTATTATATCCCTTTGAAGGGCGCTTTGTGCATGAGGGTTTGGGCGCTTTGCTCGCATATCGCATTGCGCAATTAATCCCCATTTCATTTACCATTGCGATGAATGATTATGGCTTGGAATTATTATCCGATCAGGAAATTCCCATCAATCAGGCATTACAAAATGATTTATTTAGTACGCAATATTTACTGCGTGATATTCAGTCGAGTGTAAATTCCGTAGAAATGGCGAAGCGCCGTTTTCGGGATATTGCCGGAATCGCCGGGCTGGTGTTCAAAGGTTATCCTGGTAACTTCAAGAAAGACAAGCATTTACAATCCTCTTCCCAGCTTTTTTTTCAGGTTTTTCAGGATTATGAATCCAATAATTTATTGTTACTCGAAGCTTATGATGAAGTCATGACTTTTCAACTCGAAGAAGCCCGCCTGCGCCGCGCCCTGGAGCGCATCAATCAGCAAAACATTATATTAAAAAAGCCGAATAAAGCCACGCCATTTAGTTTTCCCATCATTGTGGATCGCATGCGCGAGAAATTGACCTCGGAGAAGTTGGAGGATCGGATTAAGAAGATGCGGCTGCAATTGGTGAAGGAGTGAGTTAACTTATTTACTTTTTGTTAAAACTTCTTTTACCGATTCAATTATTTTAATTGCCAACTCATTTAATTTTGGATCAAAGTTATCAGCGCTGATTGCGGAAAAGGAAGAATCCTTACTCAAGTTCCAGTGTTGAAATATCTCTTTAAAATTCTCAGAACTTATTTTATTATTATAAAAATCTAGATAAAATTTTCCAAATTTAATTGCATGGATGCGATCTGCTATTTTAAGAGATTCATTCATGTACGATTTAGCAAGCGTGAAAGAATATTTGGATAATGCTAAAAGTAAAATTAATATTATAGCCCCCTTGATTGCAAGATAGATCGTTCTTTGCCAATCTATTTTTTGAAAATAAATATTATCGATTATTATTAAACTAATAGTTCCTAAAACACCTATGATTAAGGCTGAATACCCAGCTATGTTCCAATAGTTTGCTATTACTCTAAGCTTTTTTTCTCTCTCCTCTAAATATTCCAATGTAGGTCCTACATAATCAACAATAGATTCTTTTTGTTCCTCAAGTCCTTGTTTCTCTTGAGCTTGTTGTATTTCAAATATCTTTATTATACTTAATAATTGCGGTAAAATTTCTGTAAAATCTTTATTTATGGCATTAATATATTGTATGGCTTTTAAAAAATTGGGGATTTCCACTTCTTCAAAAAGAACTGGAATTATTAACATTTGTTTTTTTTCTTTAAGGTTAGTAATATATTTAAATTCTGACAGAGCATAGGAAGATTTTACATAATCTGTTGTTATCAATGAAATAATAATATCGGCTCTTGATAAAGCTTTTATGATAGCATCATCCCAAAGCTCTCCTGGATTGATACTTATTGAGTCGAGCCAGACTTGGTCTTCGTATCCATTTTCAATTAAGAAATCAAAGAGCAATTTTGCTTTTTCACTATCTTTTCGGGAGTAGCTTATAAAAATTTTATTCATTATATTCGGATTTTAATTTTTTTGCTAACCCAAAGGATTTATTTATATTCTATAGCTTTATTGAATCGAAAATATGAATTATTACATATTGTATAACAACACTTCCAAATCCGCTGGATTTTGTATTTCCAACACCAATTTTGTCATTTCAATTAATTTTTTGCAATTTA
>CAZFBN010000092.1:0-22639 GCA_964517145.1 uncultured Saprospiraceae bacterium | reverse complement strand
TCATCTGCCATTACAATAAATATTTAGCATTACTTATTTAGGACTACCAAATTATGAATGCGACCCTCCATGTAACAAGTGAATTGGGGAAAGGGAGCACTTTTACTTTCATTTTTCCTAAAAAAGTAGTTAAAATTCCAGCTGAAACACTTGATTCAGCACAAGTTCCTGCCATTCATTATCAAATGAATGAGTTTGCAAAACGAAAAAACCGGTTTGAATACACCTTGCTGATTGTGGAAGATAACGTCGAAATGCAGGGCTTGCTTTATCAAATTGCGCATCCTTATTATAATGTGCTGCAAGCGGAGCATGGTGCAGCAGCGCTGGAAATGCTGTCGCGGCATCAGGTTGATTGTATTATAAGCGATATCATGATGCCTCATATGGATGGATTTGAATTTATTCATATATTAAAGCAAAAACAAGCATGGATGCAAATTCCAGTGATTATGCTCACTGCTCGCGCGGATGAACAAGACAAACTTAGAGCACTGCGCATGGGCATTGATGACTACATGCATAAACCCTTTTCGGCTCAAGAGCTTCTGACTCGTATTGACAATTTGATTGCGAATTTTAAAAATCGACGGAAGTACCAACGGCTCGAAAATATCACCGATGAATTGCTCTTAAGTGCGGATCAACAATGGCTCCAAAAACTCGAACAAAAAGCGTTGAAAGTTTTAGGTCAAAATCCTGATTTTACCTTGATGGAACTGGCAGCCGAAGTGAACCTGAGCGAGCGGCATTTGCGTAGAAAATTGCTGGAGATTACAGGCATGAGCGCCAATGATTACATCCGGGAAATCCGTTTGCAAAAAGCCCGCCATTTATTAGAAAAAAATGCTATGAATACAGTTTCGGAAATATCTTATGCAGTTGGATTTTCTTCTGTAAGTTATTTTAGCAAAGTATATGGCGATCGTTTTGGCAAAAAACCGTCGGAATATTACATATAACGAGCCCCCTCTGCAATTTTAGAAGTGGCTTGTTATTAAAATTGACAAAAGGTGCCCAGAACAAGATTCGAACTTGCACACCCTTGCGAGCACTACCCCCTCAAAGTAGCGTGTCTACCAATTTCACCATCTGGGCTGAAAAAAAAGTAGTTTGTGTTATATTGTTTGGTGTCGAGGGCTGAAATCCCCGGCTAATAAATGCCTGCTTTTTTCAAAAAGTTCCACAAAGATACAGTGATTTAAGATTTTAGCAACCGCTTGCCAAAAAAAAGTGCAAATTTAACCCAATAAAATTTTCAAACGCCTTCCAAATATCAAAAAGCAATGAGAAGTCCTTATCTTAGCGGCTAAAATTAGCAATGCTTATGTCGCGCAAACTAATTCGCAGAATACTCCTCGCTTTGTTGATTCTATTGGTTATCAGCCAGTTCATTCGTCCTAGCCGCAAAACGCCAAAAGTGGTTCCTAATTCTACCTTTATTGACCTGGAAATTCCACCGGCAGAAATTGCCAGCCTTGTGAAAGCGGCTTGCTACGATTGCCATTCTTACGAAACGAAGTACCCTTGGTACGCCAATGTGGCGCCTGTATCCTGGTGGATGAACAATCATGTGAAAGAAGGACGGGAGCACCTCAATTTTTCTGAATGGGGCAAGTATCCAATTCAAAAGAAAATACACAAAGCAGAAGAAGCTGCCGAGGAAATAACCAAGGGACATATGCCAATTGCATCTTATACATGGGCGCATGCCAATGCTCGACTGAGTAAAGCGCAGCAGCTTGCTTTGTCCGAATATTTTGAACAACTCAAAAACAATTGGAACTCCATTCCCCCCATGCCAATGCTTACGCCTAGCGATGCACCGATACTGACGCCCCCTAATCAATGAGAAAGCTGGTGCTGGCATTGATGGTTGGTTTTTTAACGATACAAGGATTTTCGACGGAACGACGAAACATCTTGACAGTCACTTTCGTTTTATCGCCAAAATAGATCAATCAGGAAACATGATGCGGATAGCGATAATATGCGGTTTTGTCATGGCATATTCGGTACTTTGGTCGCAGGGAGTAGCACTGCCAGCACCAATGGAAGAGAATACGCCAGCAGCGGGGAGCGCCGAGAATAGCAGCAGAAACTATTTCTGTACGCCAGGTATTCAAAATCAGTCGCGTTCGCGTGGAGTGGAAATTTTGTATCGCGTCTCCGCCGGTGGCGATGTGCTAGACCGTGCCGACGAAGTGAGAGAACTCGCTCAATTACAATCTTTTCAACAAGTAAATTTTAAATTATATATTCCGCTTTTATTAAAACGAGATTGGAAAATTTTATTGGGTTATACGTATCAACCGGAGCGGTTTCAGTTTGGCAGCCTCGGTACGGAGCTGAAGCCCATCGTCGGCAATTTTCAAAACACCTTTTTAAAAAGCAATTCTTATAGCCTTACCACTTCCAAATCATTGAATAGCAAGCACTACCTTGGCTTTCGGGCAAAGGTGGCATTTAATGGGGATTATAAAACCTGGATGAATTTTGAAAATCGTTATATGACGATGAACGCCATTGGTTTGCTGGGTTTTAAAAAAAGTGATAATTTTGAATGGGGGCTGGGCGTTTATTATTCTAAAAACATGCGCCGCTCGTTGATTTTGCCATTTGCCATGATGCACAAAAATTTTAATGACAAATGGGGCATTGAGCTCGCACCGCCTGCTTATGTTTATGCGCGCTTTAATCTTCGTCCTAAAACGATTTTTATATTTGGCGGCGAGTACAGCAGCCGTATTTATTCCTTTGATACACAGCATCTTGATGCACGTGCCATCCCGATTGAATACACCATGAATCATGGCGAAATTAATGCCCTCGTGAGCATGGAGCAACAAATCGTGCCCTGGGTGTGGCTGGGTGTCAAAGGCGGGTATCAATTCAGCATTCGCAGCCGCTTAGAAACAAATGCCATTCCAGATGTTAACAAAAGAATCAATCTACCCAACGCCCCATTTTTTGAAATGGCTATTTTCCTTTCTCCACCCGATCATATGAAGTAAATGATTATCGATTCGTCGCTATTTGAAAACACTGCTTTTTAATAACCCAAAACCGATAATCATTTGTCTTACAGCGTTTTACAAAAATATCTTAATATGATATTCATTTAGAATGCTTGTACGATCCAGCGTTTTATATTTTTATAATAACAGTGCCTGAGAAGGTGCGCCCATCGGAGGTCCAAATGCCGGGACCTGGATAAAACTGTGGTCTTTTTGTAAAATACTGCTCGTTTAAAACATTATTTGCATTGAGCCGCAATTTTATACGCTGCGTTAATTGCACAGAAAGGTTTAAGTCAAGTAATTGATAATCAGGTACTAATCCGACCGATCCGGTAGCGTCTGGGGCAACTGTATTGAACGCATCCGCATAACTTTCTGCGGTATAGCTGTAGAGCGCAGAAAAACTCAGGGTCGCATAATGAAGCGTCACGCCATTGCGGCTGATCCAGGTGGGCACACTTTCTACTTTATTGCCATCAATATCCACGTTTTTGTCGCCCGAGCGGATCGTTGCATCCTCATACTGCGCATCCATGTAAGAAGTGGACGTAAATAATGAAAGGTGAGATTTACTGCCCAATGGAAAATCGCCTTGCAGGAAAAACTCAAGCCCAGTAGTGTGAGAGTCGCCAATATTGGTTCTGAATATAATCAGATTATTGGATGCGTCGGTTTGAGCCAAAGTGCCGAGGCGATTATTATATTGTAAATAAAAACCGGTCACATCCCAATTCAGGAATTTCCATCGCCCCCGAAAACCCAATTCTGCATTGTACCCGTCGGCATCTTTCAAATTTTTATCCGACACTTCATAAATGGACTGTGGCACAATATCTTTGAAAATAACCGGGCGATACGCTTGCGACCAACCGGCATAAATATTCATGTTTTTTGCTATATTATATTGCGCATTTACACCAAATAATGGAAACTCATGTTTGATGGTATTGGGAAAATCATCGCTGGGGTAATACGTTGTGAAGCCGGTCAGATCCGTTTCGCCGATTTCCATTCTTACCCCGGTATTGATCGAAAGCTTGTCGGTCAGTTTCCAGTTATTTTCAGCAAACAGCGCGATGTTCCTGGTTTTGTAGTGCATATCTCTTCCCCAGCCTGGCGTCACCAGTGACAGATCAAAGTCGCTTCCGCTTGTTCCTTTGCCTTGCTGCCGCCGGTGCAAGTTGTTGTTCATGTACTGCGCCCCGGCGCTGAGTGTGCTGTATTGCCCTAGCAGGGAATACGTGTGAATAACTCTTAATTCGTTGGTAAAACTATTAAAATTATCAATATCCACCTGGCGATTATTATATTGTAACGTACTTGTAACAATCGTATCAGGAATGGTGGCTGCTCTATCAAACATTACACTGTTTCTTTCTCCTAAAATGGCAGAAGAAATGAACCGCAACTGTGTGTTGGGGCGGAGTGTCCAATCAAGGGTGAAAGAAGGCACGTGAATATTGGGGTTGTAATAATTTCTGGAGCGTGTAGCTTGTTGAGGATCAGTTTGAAACATTGCATCTGTCAAGGGTCCTGCTAAATGAATGACATAATTGGAATGAGTATATTCCATTTTTAAATGCAAATTATCATTTACATCATAAAAAAGCGTTGCCGCTTCTGCATTATATTGCGAATCACCATTATCCCGATAGCCCGTTATCCATTTTTTATTCAGCCAGGTGGAATACCTGAATTTACCGACTTTGCCGGATAAACCATTATACGTGCTCACCAAGCCATAAGAACCAACGGTATTGATGCTTTCAAAAGCAACCAGCTTCGTGGTGTCGGGTTGTTTGGAGATGTAATTGAGCATGCCGCCAAACTGCGCGCCGTACTGCAAAGAGCCTGTGCCGCGCACCAGCTCTATGCGCTCCACGGCTTCCATGGGAAGGTTGTAATGACTCGCAGGGTAGCCATACATATCAGAATTGGTAAGGACGCCATCTTTTCGGATGTTAAATTCCCAACCTCGGTGCGGGTCCAAGCCACGCGTAGAAATGTTGACCTGATTGCCGGTGCCATCCATATCATAGACAAAAACGCCGGGTATTTTAGCAAAAATCTGTCTGCCATGTTTCTCCGTCAATGCTACATTTTGCTGCGTCAAATCAATTACTTCCGATTTTTTACCTGCGAAAATGTAAGTACCGCGTACATCGGGCAGGGTGTGCATTTCTTCTATTTTTCGGTCTGCGGATACAATCACTTCATCGAGGTTACTTTCGAGCACTTTCAGTGTAATATTTTCAACAAAAGTGCTTTGCCCCTCTAATTTGATTTTTTTCTCCATCGTTTGATACCCGATGTGAGAAATAGACACGGTATAATTTCCGGGCTTAATCTGTTCGATCAAAAACAAACCATCTGCCTCGACAACTGCCATTTGACTCGATTCCATCAACGTCACGTGCGCGCCCACCAGCGGCAAGGCATTTTTGTCCAGTACGATTCCCTTTAGCGTTACTGTCTGAGCAGTCAGCATAGTAACAACGAGGCTTAATAAACCTACTAATAACCCGTTTTTCATAAACTGCAATTTTGAGTTTGGTTACAACTAAATTAGGTGATTCATAAAAATCAAACCTATGGCTATGCCTGGCAAAAAGCATTTTCAACAACTGATATCGCCAGCTTGAATATTGAGTGTAGGAATGTAGATCAGAATGCTCTTGAAAAATTTAAAATATTGATTATTAATATTTTGTGTGTTATTAAGTCAGTTATAAGACTTTTAATTGCAAAAATAGCACATTATCAACAAATAATGCAATAGATGGCTGTTGAAAAGCATTGTTTTTAGGTTGATTTTGACGCTAAGTAGTCGAGCAATTTTATAGAAGTTGTTTAATTCGCTAAAAATTTGGCTAAAGCCTTATGAATGAAGTCATTTAGTTACCTCGCGTTTAAACGTGTGGTAATTGATTATCAATCTTTAATCCAAAAAATGTAATAAAATCCAGTGCAGAAGCTGCTAAAATAAAACGTTGTACGAATCCTTAATTCGCATCATTTATGTAAATAAGCTGTATGATGCCCAATTGCGTATGTGGTAGAAAAAAGTAGATAGAGCAATGGGGAAAAGAGAAACCTTCCGTTTTGTACGTAAAGGTTTCTCTTTCCGAAAGCGATTATTTCTATTTCTTTATAGGCAATTGACCAACTTTACGACCAATCGCATAACCGTGGCGTACGCCTTCTTCCGCATCCATGCGGAAGTGTACACCAAGCGGAATGCGGGAATAAGCATTTTCTTCTGCCATTTCGTAGAAGGAATTGAACGAACGCGGAATGCCTAGAAATTCAAATCTGCCTTCGTGTGAGCGATCCACCATCGCGTATTTGTCTCCAAAAATTTGGGTCAATACTTCTGAGCCAGCAGCTCCAAAAGTAGCGTGGCCAGATGGGTAAGCCGGAAAACTTGGAGAGAACCACAGGTGCGGCTCCCAGTTCGGGTCAATCTCGCGACGGATGTAAGTTACCGGGCGCTCAATGTTATAATAATACTTGGAATGCCATGCTGCTACGCCTGCATCATTCAATGCCAAACCTACTTTGAGTGCTGTTTCCAGCGCCAAATCGAGATTTGCATTTTTAGCTTCTAACACTTGATTTGCAATCGACATAAAACGTGTAGGCGGTGCAAACGTCAACCCTACCACATCATCGCTCCAATACTCAGCAATCCACTGGTCTTCATATGTCAGCGCCGGCGTATTTTTAGTATAAACTTCCAACGCTTGCTTATACAATGGAGAAGTTTTATCATTGCTATATGCCAATGGTGGCAAGCTCAATTTTTCCTCTTCATTGATTGCAAAAGCACGCGTCTGTCCCCATTTTGGGAAAAGCGCTGCGCCAGCATCCGGGTAAGTCGGCACCCACAAGCCATCGCCAGTTGGAGGAATATAATCGGATGGACGAGCATTGCGGAAAGCATCGTGACCAATTACATCTGTTGCAGACCAGTTGTAAACAGCCTCTGCGACCAACTGACCATAGCGCTTCGAGCGTTCGAAAATATCTCTGTCAACGCCTTCTTGCTCTAAGAAACGTACATCAAACTGGGTCTCCGTAGAAGAAATTTTGAAGCGCAACTCTGCTTTTACGTGCGGAAAAAAGCGCTTCATCAGGTAACCATAGGAAGCATTCACCACCGTGGGCCAGTGGTAGGCTACGCCTTGTTCGATGTTAGGAATATCCAATCCCTGCGGGCGATATACGCTTTCCAAAGAATTGTATTCTGGCATTGCGCTCACCGCTGATTCATACGCTGCCAAACCCAGGTATGCCAATGCACGCGGCGCAGGACCCGGACGGTAACCTTGGGCATCCCGCTCCACATCCATAAAAGTCTTATTCCAACCAATGACAACATCGGCAGAATAATCCTTGACCAGAGCAGTCTCAATGCTCAGTTCATCATCATCGTTCGTTTCGCAAGCTACGAACACGAACAAGGTGGCAATAAAAAAGAGAAAAGTAGTTGGTTTGAGTAAAAATTTACAAAAGTTCATGGACAAATGGTTTAATTGTGAAAAATGGCGAAAATATGTTCAGCAGTTACCGTATAACCGCATGACCTATGCCAGTTTTGAATAATCGGATTTTTGGCAATAATGGGTAACGGGAACTATCCTGCTCCTGGTCGGCAGATGGCTGCGAACATCAGTAAGGAAGGGGACAGTAAGGAATGTAGATAGGAATCGGTTTGATTAGTTTTTTCTCAAGCTCTGCGCCAAAACTCAACAACATTGATTATCAGTAAGTTAAGTGAAATTGAGTCAATTTAGCGACGTTTATGACACAAAAATAATGCAGGAAATAGATTCCGTGCAAGTTTTTATCAAAAAAAATTTTTAATCAGTCTAAACTTCTTAGCTACAAATGCCAATTATGGGAACAAATGGAGCGAATCAAAGTTTGCGATGTTGCCCCATTTATATGAAAAATAATTAATTTATATAGCGTGTTGGTACGTTTGTGTTCATTCAAATGTTTTCCTACCAGAACATGCTGATCTTTAATTTTTCCTATTTGAATTCCAGCAAAGAACAAGTTTGCCAATATATATACAATTGATTTTTATCACTATGAAGGGTTGATTTTTGTTACAATAAACTCAAGGCGCGTTGGGGTGTTATTTTTTTTTAAAATCAGTATATGCAAATTGATCCATCCAATCTCGAAGTTCATCACAACACCGAGCGCAAACGCTTTGAAATTCAGATAAATGGACATCAGGCTGTGGTAGAATACATGCTCGCCGGCAATCGCATCATTTTTTCGCATACGGAAGTGGACGCTGCGCTCGAAGGGCAAGGCATCGCTGCGCTCCTCGCCAAAACGGCGCTGAAACATGCCCAGGCGCATCACTTGGAGGTGATGCCATTGTGCCCCTACATTGCCACCTACTTGCGCCGCCACCCGGAATACCAGGTTTTACTGGCACCAGGTTTCAATGTTTGAAATCAAATTCCCTCCTTTTTGAATAAAAGCCTGTTTGGCGTGCTATTGCTTCTCATTTATTTTCCCTCGCATTTCCCGCGATTCTGCGTACTTTTGATCAACTAACAAAAACAACGCATGATGCGCAAGACTTCCTACATCCTCCTCGTCACAATGCTGAGTTATTTCAATCTGCACGCTGCTTCATTTGCCGATACCTCCAAAGTCCGCATCGCCATTGCCGGACTCAGCCACGACCATGTCGGCGGATTCGTATTTGGCAGGCAGCACGCCGATGCGGAGATCGTCGGCATTTATGAAACCAGCGACAGTTTATTTCAATATTATGCCAAAAAATACAATCTCCCCGCCTCTTTGCAGTATCGGGACTTAAATCAGATGTTGGATGCCACCCAACCACAAGCAGTTGCCGACTTCGGTTCGATTGCTCAGCATTTACAAACAGTAGAAGCCTGCGCCACCCGAAAAATTCACGTCATGGTGGAAAAACCCCTCGCCTTAGACCACAAAACCGCCCAAAAAATGCAGGAACTAGCGCAACAAGCGGGCGTACAGGTCATCACGAACTACGAAACCAGTTGGTATCCTTCCATTTACAAGCTCCGAGAACTCACACAAGACCCCCAATTCGGTAAAATCCGCCGTATCATCGTCAATGACGGACACGAAGGTCCTGCGAAGCTAGGCTTGACCAAAGCTTTTATGGAATGGCTCACCGATCCCCGGCAATCCGGCGGACCGATCCTTGACTTTGGCTGCTACGGTGCCAATTTATCAACCTGGTTGCTTAATGGCAAAGTGCCCAACAGCGTCTTTGCAGTCGCGCAACGCCTGGAACCACAAACTTACCGCGCCGAAGACGACGTGACCATCGTGCTCGACTACGGCGACGCCACCGCCATCCTACAACCCTCCTGGAAATGGACGTTGGGGCGCAAAGACATGGAAGTGTATGGCGAAAACGGCTACGCGATTGCAGTAAATGGTCAAACATTGCGCTACCGCCTGGGTAGAAACAATCCCGAACAAACGATCACCGTGCCCAACGACTATCTGCCTTTCACCGACGGCATCGCGTGCCTCAGCGCCATTGTCAAAGGCACTTACCAACCCAAGCCACATGATGTCTCTGCAATGGAAAACAATGTATTAGTGAATCAAATCCTGGACGCCGCACGAAAATCAGCCGAGAAAAAACGAGCAGTTGTGTTGAGAAAATAATTTTTTGTGGTTTTTAAAATACAAACTTGCCATTTCAAAAGCAAAATTGCAAATCTATTAATACGATACGTCAAATAATTAGTGTTAGAAGGCATCTAATTAGTGTTGGATACCAGCTAATTAGTGTTGGATACCAGCTAATTTAAATTATCCGTCGCCTTATTTAAATTATTTGCCGTATTATTTTAATTATCTCTCAACTTACACTAATTAGGTGGCATATTATTTTAATTAGGAGGCTTCCAATACTAATTATATAGCTTCTTATAAATTAAATATTACAAAATTGAAAAAAAATCTTACGACTCCAAGTTGCAGGACGCCTCTTGTTACATATTTGCTTTAATTAAAGAAGTATTGCGTTTGAGATTTTTGCTGAAATTAAGTGCGTGTCTTTAATCTGCCGCTTACAAGTTTTGATTTCATGGGTTTGTATTTAAATATACTTTTATCATTTTGATAGACCGTAATTTGAAATGGCTGATTAAGCTGCTTTGTAAAATGTGCAATGGTGGTATATTCAGCCAAGTCTTCATGCCAACTGCCCAAGCTATACAAAGAAGCAAAAGGTGTTTTGGAAAATTTTTTATAGACTGTTACTGCATCTTTGATGGGCAGTTTTTTCCCTCCTCTTCGGAAAGCAATGCTATTCAATAGCGAGTCTTGATACTTGGGATGTATTTCGATTCTTTTGATCCAAACGCCTTTAATAAAATGATTGGTAATCGTATCAGGAATTATCTCGTTGGTATAGAATCTATCCGCAGGCGTAAGGGCTCGTGCGCCATCTACAATATGGGTAGCTTCATGTAGTAATACATATTGCAAGGCATTGAGTCCGCCGGCATTAATATGAAGCCTTATATCAGAGTCCGTTGTATCAAAGCAATTGTATTCTTTCTCTGTCAACCACTCAGAAACCGTTTGTTGTAAAATAGCCGCCCGAATGGTCAGATCAAAAACTTTAAAACTGTCGTCAGGATTTACGGTAGAAGTCAATGCGGTATTGGGCATATTATCTAAAAAACTCAATCTTCTTAAATGATTCTTTAGTACTTCTTTATGTACAGATGGTAAGTTGTCAATAACCTCTAAGACAATCTTTTGCTCCGCATCGCTCAGTTGATGTTGCACAGGTGCCATACCTGCTTCATGAAAAAGCGTGATAACTTCCGGGGGCGTGTCGCCAATGCGAGTCATTAGGGGAGCATTCGGATCTATGCCGTGCTGTTGCTGGATTTTGGCAGCATCATTTCCTATTTTGGAGATAGATTGTGCTATAATTCTTTGAAATGCAGTGCATTGACATAAGATAATTACTAAAAATACCAAGGAAAATTTTTGTTGCATGATACATATCGGCTTTTATATGACGCCCCAATCTACGTTAAATCCTTTGTAAACAAATTTGATGAGAACAAAAATCTTGAGTTTGCTATTAAACAAGCTGAATTTAACATTTACAATATTGCAGGTGGCGTCTACGAGATATTTTTTGACAACTTCTACTTTGCAGTTGACATATCTAATACGATAATTAAAAGCTTTAAATAAAAAGAGGCATTTTTTATATAAGATAGTTTGGGAAATAAAGGTATCCTGCTACTTCCCCACTGTCTGAGCCTTTACGGCATGATGATTTACTATAGTTGAGCAATAAAGCCTTTTTCCATTCAATATAACTCTTACCAAGCGTTTGGGTATTTTATTATCGTAGAAGAGTAATGCAGAAAATTATCTTTCTTGATGTAGTATATCAAAAACTCGTTCGTATCTTTATTCTCTCGAAATAAATTTAAACGTATGAGCGAAGCAGAGTTGCATGTATTATTTGAAAAATTACTGACGGTATCTAAAGAAAATGAATTCATAGAATTTAAAGATAGTAATTATAATCCAGATAAAGTAGGTGAGCGTATTTCGGCACTTGCAAACGGTGCGGCTTTATTAGGTCAAGCGTATGGCTACCTGATTTTCGGAGTACAGGATGCAACCCACCAAGTGGTTGGGACTACCTACAAACCAACCTTAGAAAAAATAGGAGGTGAGGAATTAGAACATTGGCTTGCGCAAAGGCTGAATCCCAAAATTGACTTTCATATTTATGAATTTATTTACAAAGGTAAAAACATTGTACTTTTTCATATTCCAGCGGCTTACGACCAGCCGGTTACATTCATTCACATTGCGTACATCAGAATAGGAAGTATTACCAGAAGTTTAAAGGATTTTCCTGAGAAAGAACGTAAACTCTGGCAGCGGCCTTCATCAGAATTTGAACGGGAAGTAGCCTTAAAAAATGTTTCTGCGGCAGATGTGGTAGCTTTATTAGATACACAGTCGATTTTTGATTTGCTTCTTAAACTACCTTATCCAACTTCACAAAATGGCGTTATTGAGAAATTAATAACGGAAAAATTTATTACAAAAAATAATGGGCATTATAATATTACCAATCTGGGAGCATTGTTATTTGCAAAGGATATTAATCATTTTGATACAATTGCCAGAAAAGCTATAAGAGTTGTAAAATATAAAGGAACGGGTAAAATCAATACGGAAAAAGATGTAACGGGAAAGTTGGGATACGCTAATGGATTTGAACGTTTGATGATTTATATCTACGGTTTACTGCCTTCTAATGAAGTAATTGAATCGGCTATTCGTCGAGAAGTACAAATGTATCCTCCAATAGCTTTAAGAGAATTAGTTGCCAATGCACTTATTCATCAAGATTTGAGAGAGCGAGGGACAGGTATTTTAATCGAAATCTATGATGATAGAATTGAAATAAATAATCCTGGAAAGCCAATGATAGACCCGATGCGGTTTATTGATGAGTATCAGTCTCGTAATGAATTGTTAGCATCGGCAATGCGCCGTATCGGATTTTGCGAAGAAAAAGGAAGTGGGATTGATAAAGTTATTAATCAAGCTGAGGTTTGGCAATTACCAGCACCTGATTTTCAGGTAAAAGAAACACATACGAAAGCAGTCTTATATGCGCATCAGGAGCTAAATGAAATGACAAAAAGTGATAAGATTCGGGCTTGTTATCAACATTGCGCCTTAATGTATGTGACTAATCAACGTATGACCAATCAGTCTTTACGTGAACGATTTAAAATAGACAAACAGAACGCAGCTACTGCATCGCGTATTATTCGTGATACACAAGAAGAGAAATTGATTAAGCCCGAAGACCCTGACAGCAAATCTAGAAAGTATCCACGCTATTTGCCCTATTGGGCTTAATTCTTATTTGATGGTTATTTGATGAATACTGATTTTTCTTTTTTAATGCACTGATAACCAGTATTTTACTATTTGATGGTTATTTGATAAAATGCTTTTTTTCCAAATATTTTAATATTTCAACAACGCTCCTATCGCCTTCGCTACCTTTTCTATACTCGGAATCATCGTCTTTTCCAGTGTTTCGTTGAGTGGAATGGCGGGTAAGTTCTCCGACCCGATTGTGCGCACGGGGGCATCGAGGTATTCGAAGCAATTTTCCTGAATGCGGGCGGCGACGCTCTGAGCGAAGGTGTTGTTCACCGGCTCTTCGGTCACGACCAGTATCCGTCCGTGCTTTTTTGACAATTCGTAGATGAGCGCTTCGTCCAGCGGGAAGAGCGTGCGCAGGTCGAGGATTTCAATTTTACCCTCAAACTGTTTAGCTGCATTCAACGCCCAGTGCACGCCCATGCCGTAGGTGACCACCAGCAGGGATTCGCCGGCTTCTACCGCTTCGGAGTTGGCTTCCAACGCGATGCGCCCCTTGCCAAACGGAATGACGTAGTCCTCGTTGGGTTCGATAGTGCGGGCTGCTTCCGTGCCGCGTACTTTGCTCCAGTACAATCCTTTATGTTCAAAAATGACGACGGGATTCGGGTCGTAGTAAGCCGCTTTTAACAAGCCTTTGAGGTCAGCACCTGTGCTAGGGTAGGCAATTTTGATGCCGCGAATGTTCGCCACCACCGACTCCACGCTCGAAGAATGGTAGGGACCGCCGCTGCCGTACGCGCCGATGGGCACCCGCAGGATCATGCTCACGGGATACTTGCCGTTGCTGAGGTAGCACGAGCGGGAGACTTCGGTAAACAATTGGTTCAGCCCGGGCCAGATGTAATCGGCAAACTGCACTTCTACAATGGGCCTCAACCCAACCGCCGACATGCCCACCGTACTCCCCACGATAAATGCTTCCTGAATCGGGGTATTGAATACCCGATGATCGCCGAACTTCTGTGCCAGGGTAGCCGCTTCGCGGAACACGCCGCCGAGGCGTCCGCCCACGTCCTGCCCGTACAAGAGGCATTCGGGGTGCTTGCGCATCAGTTCTTCAATGGCAAATAAAGCAGCATCCACCATAGGGATAGTAATTGGCTGCTCCCCCTTGGGGGGTTGGGGGGCTGGGGAGCGTTCGCCGCGTTCTTCGGTGATGGGCGTGGGCGCAAAGTCGTGCGTGAAGAGGTCTTCCGGGCGGGGGTCTTCGGCTTGTTTTGCCAATTCGAAATCAGCAAGTACCAATTCGCGGGCTTCTGCTTCGATGTTGGCAACTTCTGCTTCGGAGATGCCTTCTTCCAGTAATTGCTCGCGCAAAACCGGGTACGGGTCGCGCTCCTGGTGCGCTTCGAGATCATCCCGATACCATTCCTTGCGCACCCCGGAGGTATGGTGGTTTAATAATGGAACTTTCGCGTGGACTAAATAAGGGCGGCGTTCTTTACGTATGGATGTAATAACTTCCTGCAAAGTGCTATAACAGGTTGTAAAATCGCTACCATCGATGCTTCGTACTTCAATGCCTTTAAAGCCCTGGGCGTACTCAGCGGCGTTTTGTGCCCTCGTTTCTTCGGCATTGGCGGAGATGTCCCAGCCGTTGTCCTGCACTAAATATAGAATCGGTAATTGCTTCAAAGCCGCCATTTGCAGAGCTTCGGCGATTTCGCCTTCGGTTACGGCTGCATCGCCGAGTGAGCACACCACAACAGCCTTCTCCTTGTCCCCATTACCCCATTCCCCTATTCCCCCATCATCCGCATCCTTCAACCTTTCAACCTTTAAACCCATCAACTCTACATATTGAATTCCCATCGCAATGCCCGTGGCAGGAATTGCCTGCATGCCCGTAGCGGAGGACTGGTGCGGGATTTTGGGTTTATCGGGGTCTTTCAGGCTGGGGTGCGCATAGTACGTGCGTCCACCGGAGAAAGGGTCGTCGCGCTTCGCCATCAATTGCAACATGAGGTCATACGGGCGCATGCCAATGCCCAGCAACATGGCGTCGTCTCGGTAGTAAGGCGAAACCCAATCCTGCGGTAATAATTGCAGGGCTAACGCTAATTGGATGGCTTCGTGCCCGCGTGAGGTGGCGTGTACGTATTTGGAAGTGAATTTGAAATTTTCCTCATATACTTCCGTCATTGCTTTGGCGGTTGCCATGAGGCGGAAAGCTTGGAGGAGTGTTTTTTTTGCGATTTGAGTTCTGGTTTGTAACATCTTGGTTAGGCTTTTCTATTTCATTCTTGCTCGTCTATCAACGGCGATGTCGGCAATTGATTCAACATTCCAACATAGCGTTGCTCATTAAATGGTCTATTGGATTTCATGACTTCATACATTTCAGCCGCGACGCATTGCGCAATCAAAGATTTGGCTTCCAGGTCTGAATAATCCATCCCTTTCAAACGCTCCAATGTCTGACGCGTTTCTTTAGGATTATCCATTTTTAATTGATTGTCAACCACCATCAGAAATTGTTGTTGAATCAAATCGAAGTTTGCCATTTAGCTTTCAATTTTCAGGTAATAAATAACTGCTAAAAAATTATCCTTTTTGTTTAAACGCCGCAATGGCTTTTTTTGTAAAATCCGACAGTACCAACTGTCCGCTCATCGCAGCGCGTTCCTCCAACAGTTCATCCCATTTTTCGGTGCCTTGCCAAAACACTTTTTTCAACTGGCGCATGGCTTCAGGATTTGAATGTACCAGCTTTTCGGTCAAATGAACGATGTACGCATCCATTTGCTCAATCGTCGGAAACACTTCGTGGTACAAGCCTTTTGCCTTTGCCCATTCAGCGGTTTGCCATTCGGTGGCATTGATGGCAAGTTGTGTGAATGCTGCTGTTCCCACCTTGCGCTCGACCGCCGGACCAACTACGAAGGGACCAATGCCTACCGCTAATTCACTCAATTTGATCGTCGAATGATGCGTCGCCATGCAATAATCCGTTGCTGCTGCCAGTCCTACGCCGCCACCGACCGCCTTGCCTTGAATGCGCCCGATGATGAATTTTGGACACTGCCGCATGGCATTAATTACATTGGCGAAGCCCAGAAAAAAACGTTTGCCGGTGTCAAAATCTTCGATGGCAGCCAGCTCGTCGAAGCTCGCGCCCGCGCAAAAGGTGCGGTCGCCTGCACTTTTTAAAACAACGACTTTTACCGAATCGTTTGCGCCGACGGACTGAATGGCTTCGGTCAATTTTGCTAACTGCGAGCCAGGCATGGCGTTGTGCGCCGGATGAAAAAACTCAACGGTGGCAATGCCGTTTTCAATAGAAGTGGTAACTGTACCGGTTTCAATCATTTTCTTGGAATATTGGAATAATGGATTGATGGAATAATGGATCGTTCAACATTCCAACTTTCTATAAGAAACGAATGTTCGTTCGCAAAGATAAGCATTTTGGTTAATTGTCTGGCAGTTGGCGGCTGGTATCTGGCATCTAAAAAAGCCGTTTCCTCCAAAAGCGCAGCGGCTTCGCACTTTCCGCCGCTTCATTCAAATCCTTCCACTCCATATAACAAACCATATTTGTCGGTTCAAAGCCTCGTTTTTTCCAGAATTCATCCAACGGTTGGTAATCTTTCGGACGCAACGGATGGTCTTCAGGACGCACCACACCACAAAACGTCAGCCATTCAAAGCGATTTAACTGCCGGGCGTGCGCTTCGCGCTGTTTAAAAAATTCAACGCCAACGCCTTGTCCACGATAATTTTTTTTCAAAACCGATTCGCCGAAATAAAAGATTGTTGAAAGATCGTAGCCATTTTCCAAAAATGGTTGTTGCACATTGGGAGTCTCATGCTCCATCGGCAGAGCGGTGGAAGCGCCCACAATTTTATTGCCATCGAATGCGATAACCAGCACACTGTCAGGCGTTTGAATATACGTTTCTAAATACGAATGTTCATATTCCATATTGCCATCATACAAATAAGGAAAGTCGCGGAAAACCTCGATGCGTAATTTTGCTAAATCATCCAGGTATTGCAGGGCTGCAATACCGCTAAAAGTTTGAATTTTAACAATCATAATTCGGGCAATTATTTAGTTTTATCTAAACAAACTTGCTTTTTATTACAAAACAAGCTTAATCATACATCTACTAAATCTTTGATATCAGCAAATTCTTGGCAATTGCTCTCCAACCAGCATATTCACCACCCGTTTCCCGCCAATGCGACTCGTCAACACCACCTGTCGAGGATGCGCCTCCGTCACTTCCCCAATAATGGCAGCATTTTCGCCATTTTCTAACGTCTGTAATTTACGGACAAAAGCATCCCCAATTATATTATTTACTACCGCAATAAATATCCCCTCATTCGCAACATACAAAGGATCAAGCCCAAGCAGCTCGCAAGCACCATTTACTTCTTCGGTAACAGGAATCATATTTTGGTAAATATCAATGCCTAATTTGATGTCTCTTGCAATTTCACTCAGCACTGTCGCCACGCCGCCACGTGTAGGATCGCGCAAAAGATGAATGTCTTCTCCAAATTCATCTAGCAATTCATTTACTACATGATTTAAATTGGTCGTATCACTTTCAATGGTCGTTTCAAATTCCAAGCCTTGACGCACACTCATAATCGCAATCCCGTGCGTTGCCAAATGACCACTTATGATAATTTTATCCCCTACTTTTATACGTGCTTTTGCAATTTGTGCTTTTGGGTGCACCTGCCCTATCCCTGTTGTATTAATAAAAATTTTATCGCCCTTACCGCGCTCTACCACTTTGGTATCACCTGTAACTATCTGAACTCCAGCCTTTTCTGCTGTAAATTTTATTGCTATTAAAATATCCCAAAATTCCTGCATCATAAGTCCTTCTTCCAATATGAAGCCAAGCGACAAATATTTAGGAATGGCACCACACATGGCTAAATCATTTACCGTTCCATTTACTGCCAGTTCTCCAATATTACCACCTGGAAAAAAAATGGGGGAAATAACATAACTATCCGTTGAAAACGCCAGCCTTCCATTTAGTTCAAAAATAGCGCCATCATGATGTTCATTGAGTAATGGGTTTTTTAATAAATCAAATACGCCTGATTCCAACAATTTATTGGTCAAAAGTCCGCCACTGCCATGTCCCAGCGTAATCACCTCAAAATCAAGCTGTGGCATCGGACACTGCAATTGCATTTGTATTTTTTCTTGGTTCATAAGAGCGGTATATTGGTAGAACGGTATAATGGTTTATCGGAATTCTATGATACATAGATTATTATGATAAATAAATCATAATGCACCATAATTATAATAAATATCAGTGTACAACTTCCATTTTATCCATTGCCTGTGCAAAATGATAATACGCCGCACAAGCCCCTTCTGAGGAGACCATCGGCGCGCCGAGTGGCATTTGCGGGGTACATTTTTTACCAAATTGAGGACATTCATGCGGTTTTTTAATGCCTTTTAATACTAACCCGGCAATACACGCTGTGCTTTCTTCAACTTTATCAATATTTACATCAAACTTGACATTGGCATCATATTTCGAAAATTCTTCACGTAATTCATACCCACTCATCGGAATCTTGCCAATGCCGCGCCATTCCCGATCTGTAATTTCAAAGACCTGCTCCATCACCTGACGCGCTGCTGGATTTCCTGCTGGTTTTACAATTCTACTATATTGATTATCAAGAAAATACTTTCCTTGCTCCAATTGTCGAACGGTCATTAAAATGCCTTGTAATAAATCCACCGGCTCAAATCCCGTTACAACAATCGGAACATGATATTTTTCAACAATCGGATAATATTCTTCTATTCCCATGATGGCACAGACGTGTCCCGCTGCCAAAAATCCCTGAATTCGCGCTTCTTCATCATTCATAACTGCTTCAATAGCAGGCGGAACGAGCACATGTGACGCTAAAATTGAATAATTATTAATTCCTATATGATGTGCATGTAATACCGACAAAGCATTCGCCGGAGCAGTCGTTTCAAAACCTACCGCAAAAAAAACCACCTCCCGATCTGGATGCTCCTGCGCCAGCTTCACTGCCTCCAACGGCGAATACAAAATGCGCACATCAGCGCCTTTCGCCTTTGCTTCCAACAAACTGCGCTTTGAGCCTGGCACTCGCAACATATCTCCGAAAGAACAAAGTATAACATTCTTTTCTTCAGCCAGATACACTGCTTTGTCAATTAAATGCAAAGGCGTGACACAGACCGGGCAGCCCGGACCATGCACCATTTGAACTTCCTTTGGCAGCAAATTGAGAATGCCATTTTTGACCAGGCTATGCGTCTGCCCACCGCACACCTCCATGATCGTCCACGTGCGCGTCACGGTTTTATGCAATTCCTCCAGGTATTGCTCGACCAGCGCCGGATCGCGATATTCGCTCAAATACTTCATAGTCAACCATTTAGCTACCAAAATTATAATAATTATCAATAAACTGACCTGTGCATGCGTTGGCACATCATAATTCAAAAGTCAAACTTCCCCAATAACTTTGATAATCCGACTGACTTTTGTCACTGGTTTCGACCATTCTTACCAAACTAATCATCCATATACCTTTGGCATTCAATTCAATAGCAGCGATGCCCTGTGTATTCGTACGAAATCTACCCTGATTCGTTTTTGTTTCGTCCACTTTGTGCCAGGAGCGCACCACTACATCTGCCAGTGGTTTGCCTTCAAATAATATTTTGACTGGCAACTTATCTCCGATTTTTAACTCATAAGGATTTTGTAATGGCATGATTTCCAATGGCATACCGCAATTTATTGCATAAGTATCATCTTTTTTATTACCAACTTGTAATATTGCTTTTGCACAACGCTGATAAAATTCACGTGAGGGTTTTCCTAATTCGCCTTTCTTTTCACGCAACGCCAAAATATTTTCAATGCCATCTTCTTTTAAATACACATTAAATTCTTCAGCTTTCAATTCAATAAATGAGTTATTAGAACGCATCGCCAATAAATGTGTGCCCGATTTTTTACATTTAAATTCAATTGATAATGAATCACTTGCTAATGCCTGAGCCGTCAAATCTTCTTTTTGCTTACCAAAATAATGATGTAAAGTTTCGGTACGTTTTTTGCGAGCACCCCAAATCTCCCCATGAAAATCTTCTCCCACCAGCAAATCCAACCGAACGCTCTGCCCTGGCTTTACTTGAAATTGATTTGGTGCCAGCCAAAATTCGTGTGAACTAAATAAAGTCCATGCACTTATTAAAAAAAATAAATAAAGATTAATCTTTTTCATAAATATTATGATTTTAAGAATTCTAATTCAGCCACCAACTGTCCAAACGAAATACATTCATCATTTGGCGATAATTGTTGATGAAAATATAATGTAAAATCATTTTGTAAATAATGAATCAACAAATCTATCAATAATTCATTCTGAAAAACACCCCCACTAAATGTTAACTTTTGACAATCGGTAGTCTGTGCCACCTTTTTTATAATATAAACAAGCGAAACATGAAACTTTGCTGCAATATAATCTTTCGCTTTCCCTTTTTGAAAATCAGACAATAGATTTTGAAGAAGTACACTCGTCGAAATGATATTATTACTAAATATTTCTTCAAAATAATGTGCCTTTACATTTAAATCATTTTTATGAAACCAGGATTTAGCCAATGACTCCAGGTACATCGCCGCTTCGCCTTCATAACTTACTTTATCTGCCAAACCCAATAACGACGCCACTCCATCAAACAATCGCCCAACACTCGAGGTGAGAAGTTTATCTGATTTTTGTAGTAGTTTTTGATAAAAATTCCACTCATTTTCTGAAAATTTAGCTTTTAAAATATCATGTGCTTCCGATATGTGATATGCCAGGCAAAGCGCAGAAATCCGAGGTTCGCGCGGCATTTTATTCCCTAAAATAAATGGAAAATAGTCAACATGAGCCACTCGTGATAAGTTATAATTGTTGTAATAAAAAAACTCCCCGCCCCATATTTGCCCGTCTTCACCATAACCTGTGCCATCCCATATAACATTCAGTACGGGTTCTTTACAATCCAGTAAATAATTTTCGCCCAACACAGCCAAAGCATGCGCTTTATGATGTTGAACTTTTGTAATCGGAACATTCCAATCCTGCCCCAGCCGCTCGCCCATCTGAGTTGAAAAATAAGAAGGATGTCGATCTGTAATGATTTTTAATGGTTGGTTACCAAATAATTGTAAAAAGTGATATAACGTTTTTTCAAAACTTTGCTGCGATTCATAATGATCCAGGTCTCCCAAAAATTGACTCACATATACATTCCCGCCATGTAATAATGTAAATGTACTTTTTAAATGCGCCCCCAGTGCCAAAACAACGCGCGTTTTATCAGAAAAATAATCTGTAATCGTCTGATTTAGAAGCGTTGGCGCATAGCCGCGTGAGCGGCGCATCACAATGGATTGCTGATAATAATGACTCAATCGCACTACCGAATCGTCTTGTGGTAATACAATTTCCCGATTATTCACTAATATAAAATCCGCAATATGTAGTAATTCTTGTAATGCTTTTTCATCTTCATAAATAACTGGCGAGCCGCTCACATTTCCACTGGTGGCTACCAACGGTTTATTTATTCCATTGATAATCAAATCAAAAAGTGGCGCATATGGCTGCATTACACCTATTTGGTGCAAATTTGGCGCAATCAAATCCGTTTGAATTCCGCTGAAAATTTCATCTTTTAAATCCAATAAAACAATGGGTGCTGCTGGACTTTGTAATAATATTTGCTCCGAATCGTTTAATTTTACATCTTTTTCCAGTGTTTCAATATTTGGATATAATAATGCCAATGGCTTGGTCGGACGATGCTTGCGTGCACGTAAGCGCTGGATGGCTGCGGCATTCGTAGCATCACATATTAGTAAATATCCCCCCAATCCTTTTATTGCCACGATTTTACCATTTTGTAATAATTGAATAGTCGTTTCTAGTGGATTTTCTAAAATATTCTGCTCATTATCAAATAATTGCAAGTGAATACCACAAGTTGGACAGGAATTCGTTTGTGAAAAATAGCGCCGATCATACACATTATGATACTCTGCTTCACAAGTCGGGCACATCATAAAACCTTGCATTGTCGTTCGCTCCCGATCATAAGGCAAGCATTGTATAATAGAAAAACGCGGTCCACAATTCGTACAAGTAATAAAAGGATAATAAAATCGTCGATTCTTTACATCATGTAATTCATGGCGGCAATCTGCGCATAATGCAAAATCTGGTGTTAATAATAAATTCGCTTGAGTAGTTGTATCACTTTGAATAATATGAAACGCATAGAATGGTTCCGGTGTAACTTCCTTCATTTCATGTGTCACAATACGCGCCAATGCTGGAGCCTGACGAATCAAAGCTTGATAAAAGGCATTCGCATTATTTACATCGGCATTAAATTTTATATGCACCCCATCGGCAGCATTATTCACCCAGCCTTTCAGTCCAAACGCCTCTGCCAAACGAAAAACGTAGGGACGGAAGCCCACGCCCTGCACCTGCCCGGTGATGTGAATGTGAAAAGTAGGATGATGCACTAAAAATTAAATTATGGTAAAGTGAATCAAAATTGGTTGGATTTTATTTTAGGAACAAGATATTAA
>CAZFBN010000091.1:0-22963 GCA_964517145.1 uncultured Saprospiraceae bacterium | reverse complement strand
AAATTAGAAAACTCTTCTTCCGTCATTCCTTCTTTAATATCTCCTATTGCATCATGATACACTCTTTCTATCGGTTGGTCTGGGTTATTGTTATAGAAGAACATTCCTTGTTGATTAACAATATTGGTATTATTTAGCATCCTAAATGCTATGTTTTCACTTGTTACAAACAAAATAGGATAGCTAATCAGATATTTATCATAATCTATATCTCCATTTCTTTCGCTTGCTATTTCTTTTTCAAATGTTTTAACAGTTGAATAAAAAAAGGGATTTGCCTCATCTACAATATATAAAGAGCAATAATTATTTATTTCGTATTCACTTGATACATCATAATGAGAGTTGGAAACAGCAAAATATAACCCAATAAAAGGATTGTGTGTAAAATCTAATAGGGGAGTTGGAATACCATAATGCTGCATATAACTGAGATAGGCAAGTGCATTGTTTGTACTGATACCATTTAGATTGAAATATTTAAATATTGTTCGTTCATTCCAATTTTTACATTTAGCAATTAATTTTTTAATAAAATCATGATAATAAATATTTTGCTTGGACAATTCTTTCTCTATCCAATATCTTTGAGAAGAATTATAAAGTTTGAAATTGGCTTCGGTACATCCACGAAACTTGTAAGGGTAAAGCTCCTCATAGTTTACTAGTTTTTCCCAGTAAACTTCAAACTCTGCTTTTGTATTAATCTTTATATTCCCATTTTCAAAATAAAGACCTTTTTCTTCAAAGTCTTTATATTGTTGTAGTTTTGCCATATTAAACCGGGGATTTTTCTATTTCACTTAGGATGGATAAAAGCGAATCAGTTATTAGATTTTTACTTATATTTGATTCTGCATGACTAATCGTGCCCATAGTTTCATTTCTCTGTAAGCTATTATATCTTGACGATAGTAATAATAATGAATTATATAAATCGTCTTCTTGAGATGTTTTTACGATATCCAAAGATACTTCTATCGCCTTTTTTAAATTTCCTTGGGCAATAAGGTTTCTTATCTGAGTTATACTATTTATTGATCTTTCTATATTAATTTTATTAACGTTAAGACTTTTACTTTCTTCTAATTTAATCCTCCCTTCTGACAAAGAATCAAACAAGTTCTTTAATTGATGTGTAATATCTATCCAAGCTTCATCTCTATACAGCCATGTAGACACAGGCTTTCCGTCCTTAGGTAAAGCTTGATATTTACTTATTTCAAAAGATGAATAATTGGTGGGTCGGATAATGATAGGGACGATAACTGTTTCTCGTTTTCTCGACCTATCCAAAGACTTACTAATTTCCACATCATCAATATAATCTGATGCCATAAAATCTGGGCTAATTAAAAGTAAAATTACATCAGCTTCTTCAATTTGCTTTTTAATTGATGGTTCCCATTCTTCGCCAACCATTAATATTCCGTCATGCCAACTTTTAATAGTGTTGTTTCTTACAAGCGGATTTAAATGCCTTATCAATTCATCTTTGAAAACTTCATCTTGTCTTGCGTAAGAGATAAATACCTTTATTGGATTTTTATTTGTCATTACTCCCTATTTTAAACCAAAGTCTAGCGCTTTTGAATTCGCGATCGTACAAACAAATATAGGAACAATTTGGCAAAAGTGCCAGTTCAAAATTCATTCTCCACTACATATTGATATAAAGGGTAGGACTTTTAGCAGGGTATAAAATTATAATATTCAAAGTGCCCTTGCCCATCTCCCATTTCCTTCGTATTTTCCGCCATTCCCATTTTTGAAATTGGATCATTGAACACCTAAAATCTTGTATTTCAACATGAAACAAATTTTATTAATCGTTTTAGCAAATGTATTTGCGCTTTTGTTACACGCCCAATCTGCCGACGAGCTGCAAAAATCGGTGCAACAACTCCAAAATCGCGTGGATGGCTATCAACATTCCTTCGATGTGCTGAATAAAAAAATTGATGATTTGCTGTGGTACGAAAAAGTGGGCGATCTGGCTTTTATTGATAAAGTGCAAATGACGGGTCCGCCGGTGTGGAAGGAGAAGAATCCGGCGGCGCAGGGCGCAGGCAATCCGGTGATTTTCTCGTCGTATGTATTCATTCCGAAGTCGGTGGAGGCGAGTAAAAAGTATCCGTTGATTGTGCTGCCTCACGATGGGGTGCATTCTAATTTTACGACGGCGTATGCGCACGTGGTGCGGGAGTTGGTGTATCAGGGTTACATCGTAGTGGCGGCGGATTATCGCGGTAGCACGGGCTATGGCAGCGGTTTTTACCGAAAGATTGACTACGGTGGGCTGGAAGTAAATGATGTAAAAGTAAGTCGGGATTACATGATAGCGAATTATGATATTGTGGATAAAAATCAGATTGGGATTATCGGTTGGAGTCATGGTGGCTTGATAGCTTTGATGAATATTTTCAACTATCCGACTGATTATCAGGTCGCTTTTGCGGGTGTACCCGTGAGTGATTTGGTAGCGCGTATGGGTTATAAAAATGAAAATTATCGGGATTTATTTGAAGCGGAATATCATATCACGCAATCGGCGGAGGAAAATGTAAAGGAATATCGCCGCCGTTCGCCGGTGTGGAATGTGGAAAAAATGAAAGATACGCCTTTATTAATTCATACCAATACAAATGATGAGGATGTAAATGTGCTAGAAGTAGAGCAGTTGATACGAGCTCTGAAAGCCGAGGGCAAGAAATTTGAATACGAAATTTATAATAATATTGAAGGCGGGCACGCTTTTGATCGCTTGGATACTAAAATTGCGCAGGAAATCCGGGTGAAAATTTATAAATATTTACATCAATATTTAAAACCGAATCAAGTGATTAATAATGTAAAAGATTTGCGGAAAGCGGCGTATCGGTTTTGATTACACGTATCAAACAAATACTTCCGAAATACAAGTGATTTCGGAAGTATTCTTGGTAAAGTAGCACCTGAGCAACCCAACAGATTACTTACACGTCCACCTTGGCGTACTTCGCATTCGCTTCAATAAAAGCGCGGCGTGGCGGTACTTCGTCGCCCATAAGCATGGAGAAAACGCGGTCGGCTTCCATGGCGTCATCAATCGAAACCTGGCGCAGGATGCGCGTATCGGGGTTCATCGTCGTTTCCCATAATTGCTCGGCGTTCATTTCACCCAAGCCCTTGTAACGTTGCACTTTTACCGATGATTCGCTGCCACCTTTGGCATAAGATTCTACTGCTTCGCGACGTTCTTGTTCATTCCAGCAATAGCGGAATTCTTTGCCTTTGGCAACGCGGTACAGCGGTGGCGTGGCGATGTAAATATAGCCCTGCTCTACTAGCGGACGCATGTAGCGGAAGAAAAAAGTTAAAATCAAAGTAGTAATGTGACTGCCGTCCACGTCCGCATCACACATGATAACCACTTTATGGTAACGCAGTTTTTGAATATTCAAAATGCGCTCACCGTCTGTATTTTCTTCAATGCTAACGCCTAATGCAGTAAAAATATTCTTAATTTCTTCGTTTTCATAAATTTTATGCTCCAGCGCTTTTTCCACATTCAAAATCTTACCACGCAACGGTAAAATCGCTTGAAACGCCCGGTCGCGCCCTTGTTTCGCCGTGCCACCTGCGGAGTCTCCTTCCACCAAAAACAATTCCGAGCCTTCGGGCGATTTGCTAGCACAATCAGCCAGCTTACCCGGCAAGCCTCCCCCCGTGAGCACGTTCTTGCGCTGCACCATTTCGCGGGCTTTACGAGCAGCTTCGCGCGCCGTGGCTGCCAAAATCACTTTTTCAATAATAAGTTTCGATTCTTTCGGGTTTTCTTCTAAAAAAGTACCCAAAGCATCGCCCAAACAGCGTGATACAATACCCGTGACCTCAGAATTGCCTAGTTCACCTTTGGTTTGACCTTTAAACTGCGGCTCCGGCACTTTAACCGATACAATTGCGGTAAGACCCTCACGAAAATCTTCTCCACTTGGCGTGAATTTCAACTTTTTAAAAAAGCCATTTTCATCGCCATAGCGCTTGAATACACGATTGACCGCCATGCGAAAACCATTCACGTGTGTACCGCCGTCGCGCGTGTTG
This sequence comes from uncultured Saprospiraceae bacterium, assembly GCA_964517145.1. Classification (GTDB taxonomy): domain Bacteria; phylum Bacteroidota; class Bacteroidia; order Chitinophagales; family Saprospiraceae; genus JADJNW01. The sequence continues at coordinate 18,877 of CAZFBN010000091.1, read as the reverse complement.
ATATTGTTTACAAAAGAAGCGATAACCTCCGTGTAAGACGTGTTGTACTGCATTGCCACTTCCACCTCTACCCCATCCTGCTTGGCAGTGACGTAAATAGGTTGCTGGATCAGCCGCGTTTTCGACTCATCGAGGTATTGCACATATTCGCGCAAGCCCCCTTCTGAGTAATAACTTTCTGATTTTGTATTGCCTTTGCTATCGCGGTCACGCTCGTCGGTAAGCGTCAGTGTAAGCCCCTTGTTCAAATACGCCAATTCGCGCAAACGATGCGACAGAATATCAAATTTATACTCCAGCGTTTCAAAGATTTCTGCATCCGGCTGAAAAGTTACCTGCGTACCGGTTTTATCGGATTCTCCGATCATCCGCACATCGTACAAAGGTTTCCCTTGTGAGTATTCCTGCTCAAAAATTTTGCCCTCGCGATGCACCTCCACGCGCACGTGGATCGAGAGCGCATTCACACAGGAAACGCCCACACCATGCAAACCACCTGATACTTTATAGGTATTTTTATCAAATTTACCGCCCGCGTGCAGCACCGTCATTACTACTTCCAGCGCGGATTTGTGCAGTTTTTCGTGCATGTCGGTGGGGATACCCCGACCATTATCTTTGACTGTAACCGAATTATTCGGGTGAATAACGACATCAATTTTATTGCAGTAGCCTGCCAAAAATTCATCCACCGAGTTATCCACAACCTCCCAAACCAGATGGTGCAAACCCTTTGAATCCGTGCTACCGATGTACATACCGGGGCGCTTGCGCACCGCCTCTAATCCTTCCAGCGCCTGAATATTACTCGCATCGTAATTTCCGTTCTGCACTGGCACTTGCGTCAGTTCTTTTACCATTTCCATCCTACAAAGATACAGTTTTTTCTCAAGTTTTGAAAGCAAATTTTCCACAATTACAGCTTATTAAAACACTTGAAAATGTTGAATGGTTGTGCGCAAAAGTTAATCGGGAGGCTAATCGTCGGAAGCGCTTAATGGATTATAAAACGAGCGGCGCATGAATCCTTCCTTCGTATTGTTACTCCAATACCCTTACAATTTTGTTTTTTTGTTGTTAGAAATTTAAAAACATGGAAATACTCGTTCCAAACTTGCAAGCGCTGGAGCAAGCTGCTGAACAACTTCTCCCCTTCGCTGCTGAGCGTCGCAAATTCGCTTTTTACGGCGACATTGGCGCAGGCAAAACCACCTTTATTCAAGCCATTTGTAAGCAACTCGGTGTGCGCGAATCGGTCGTAAGCCCTACTTTTTCGCTGGTGAATGAGTATAGCTACGAAGATGCCTTTGGAAAAGCACAGCTACTTTATCACCTTGATTTATATCGCTTAAAAAATTTGCAGGAAGCCCTAGATATTGGCATTGAAGACATGTTATACGGTGAAAATTATTGCTTCATCGAGTGGCCCGAACTCATCGAAGCCCTTCTGCCCGAAGATGTGGTGAGAATAAAAATCGAAGCAATCAACCATTCTACCCGAAAAATCGTATTTTTGTAACGCATGGAATTGCTGATTGCTAATTGTTCATTGTTTGCAACCCGCCTTAGCTATTGTCATTCAATTAACAATCAATAATTCAAAATTTACAACTAAGCGAAGCGCAATTATGAGCGACAAGGACAAACGAATACCCATCCCCGAAGAATTGACGGAAGGACAGTACCTCACACAAACGGAAACCCTGCAAGTGCAGCCAAAGCCTAATAAACTCTACATTGGCATTCCCAAAGAAATTATTTTACAGGAAAACCGGGTGCCTCTGGTGCCTTCCTCCGTGGCGCTGCTGGTGGCGCATGGGCATCGTGTGGTGGTGGAAACGGGTGTTGGCAGCAAAGCGCATTTTGGCGACCGCGAGTATTCGGAAGCCGGAGCAGATGTCGCTTACAGTCCTGAACAAGTGTATAAAGCTGACATCATCATCAAAGTGGCGCCGCCTACGCTGGATGAAATAGACTTCATGCGCCCTAATCAAATTCTGATTTCTCCTTTGCAACTGCCCATTATCTCTGCGGATTACATCAATAAACTAAAGCAAAAACGCGTCATTGCTCTCGCAATGGAATACATCATGGATGAGTCGGGCACCTTTCCGGTGGTGCGCATCATGAGCGAGTTGGCGGGTTTGTGTGCAATGCTGACAGCAGCAGAACTGATGTCCACTACCAGCGGTGGCAAAGGTGTTTTGTTAGGTGGCATCTCTGGTGTGCCCAGTGCAAAGGTGGTTATTTTGGGAGCCGGCATCGTTGCCGAATATGCTACTCGTGCAGCGCTGGGGCTTGGCGCAGAAGTACGAATTTTTGACAATAACATTTACAAACTCAAACGAATACAAAACCAGGTGGGCAGGTCGCTTTACACCTCTGCCATTGATCCCTACGTTTTAGAAAAAGAATTGATTCAAGCAGATGTCGCCATCGGTGCCGTACATTCTAAAACTGGACGTACGCCCTTGATTGTCAGCGAAGATATGGTGATGAAAATGAAGCCTGGCTCAGTCATTATTGACGTAAGCATTGACCAGGGCGGCTGCTTTGAAACCTCGGAAGTCACTTCCATCGAAAAACCGACTTTTATCAAGCACGACGTCATTCATTACTGCGTACCCAACCTCGCCACTCGGGTGTCGCGCACGGCGTCCATCGCCATCAGTAATATTTTAATTCCTTTGTTGTTGAAAACCAGCGGCGTAGGCGGCATTGAGCATATGCTTTTCAGCAATCCTGGCTTGCGGCATGGCGTTTATACCTACAAAGGCAGCCTTACCAACGAGTACCTCGGCGAGCGTTTTCAAATCAAATACACCGATTTGGATTTGTTGATGACTTCTGGGTTGTAAGATTGTTAAATATTTAAAAAGTTTAGTAAAAACTAAACCCTTATGGCTATCTTTGAGTTAGAATGGATAGAAGTTCCTAATTGTGTCGAACCGTTCTTTAAACTTTTTATAAACGGTAAAAGTCCGCTCGATGAATTCTGGGAGAAGATGGAAAAGTCGGGAAATCTTCAAAAGGATTTAGATAAATTACAGACCTTTATGGTGTTACTTTCACAAGGACAACGCTTACCGGCAGACAAGTTTAAAGAATTACAAGGCAGAAGTAAAAAAGACATTTACAAAGATTTTGAAACAAAAGCTGGTAGATTACGAGTGTATCTATTTGAAGATGTTACAACAGGAAAAATAATCGTTCTTGGCGATTTAAAAAAAGATGAAAAACGCCAACGCCTAAAGATAGAAGAAATGCGTGCCATCAAATTAGAATATTTTGCATCAAAAAACAATTGACTATGAAAAGCTATCAGGAATTATTGCAAACGGAGACATACTGGACCACCAAAATCCAAATGGAGTTATATCAGGCAGTCGAACATTATTTAGCTGAAAACAATATGACACGTGCAGAATTCGCTAAAAAACTAGGCGTTACCAAGGGCTATGTCACGCAGCTTTTAAATGGCGATTTCGACCATCGGCTATCAAAACTGGTAGAAATAGCACTCTTCATTGGCAAAATACCAGTACTACAACTGGAAAATATGGACAATTATTTGCAAAAAGATAAGTCGGAAACGCCTGAAAAATCTATTGATGCGCAACCTATACCATCCTCTCCTAGTCACTAAACCCTTTCACCACTCTCTCCCTTCGTTTCCGCTTCCACTTCTTTCGCTATTTTATTAAAATCAGTTGGAATGGGATTTCTTTGTAATAAATTGGCAAAATATACCAGATTCTGCACCAGGTACCGCACGGTTTTGTTGGCGAATTCCGATCGTTGACCACCTGCTTCGAGGTAACTCGGACCCGGTCCGGCTTCGCCCACCCAATAGGCATTGGCATTTGGTGGAATGGTGAAACCTAATTCCTGCATTGCCCACAGCAAATGTCCCGTTACGTCGTGCGCACCGTCCTCATTGCCGGTACAAATCGCGCCGCCCACCTTGTTATACGTAAAATACTGCCCGTTGATCGGGTTCCACAGCTCTTTTTCATGAAAGATAGCATCTAATCGTTCCATTAAACGCTGGGCAACAGAACCCAAATGCCCCATCCACACCGGTTAGCCGACAATCAGTATGTCGCAAGCTTTGATTTTTGATAAAACCATCGGAAAATCGTCGCCGACGCCCATGTTGGAAGCAGTGCCAGGCAAGATGTTTAAATCCACCAGACGAATCATTTCGGTTTGCACTTTTTCCCATTCTAATAAATAAGCAGCTTTTTGCAGCAGCGCTTCGGTATTGGAGGTTTCGGGCGATTTTTTCAGGGTGTAATTGATCAAAAGGGCTTTTAACGGCATGATTTTCAAATTTGTATTCGCCGTATAAAACGTTGGTTCACTTGGAAGATGTTCAACACTTTCAATAAAAAATGTGGCACACCGTTGCAGCGTGCCACACTTAGCCTTATTTAGATTATCGCTGCACGGCTACTTTTGCTACCGCACCATCTTTTCTTACAACAAAATATATTCCATTCGACAGATTGCTAACGTTTATAACATCCTGCCTCTGTATGGTTTGTATAATTTTACCTTGCAAATCAAACAATTGATAATCGTCTTCGCGCTCCAGGAAAATTTGGTTGTTCGCCGGATTTGGAAAAGCAACCATCGAAGTAGGTTTTTTTGCAATATCATCCGTGGACGTAACGACTTTACTGATTTGATAAAAGGAAAGTGTACCGCTTATTTCATTGGCAATCACCACCATAGCGGTGTCATTCGGGCTGCGCTCTGGCGAGAGATAAATGATGCCTTCCGGACCAAGGTCGCCACCTTCATTCGTGCCCAGATCACGGTTATTAACATATTGTACAAAAACAGCAGAATCAGGATTCGTCACATTGAAAACCATGACGCCACCGATGCGCTCCAGCGCAATGAAGGCATACACATTGTCATTAATGGTAGCGGTGGTCACACCTTCTGGCTCGGGACCTTTATTGTCGCTTCGATTTTTGAAATTATTATTTTCATTGCTGGCATTAAAAAGTCCTTTCCAGGTTGGATCGGCAGCCGTGATGCGTTCCAGTTGATCGCCGCTATCATAAACGAGATTGCCGTTGCTATCCCAAATGCTGAACGAGCGCCCGCCGAGGGTGTAAGCCGCATCAAAATCGCCATCATTGTCAAAATCGCCGAGGTTGTTCACCACGTTCAAACGCCCCAACAGGAAATTGGACTTTAACAACGCTCTATTCGGAAAAGCCAAAGAATCCAGCGGAAAAGCAGCGCTGCCAAAGGCAACTTCTTCTTCCAAAGCGTCGTACTCACGGGCGTCGCCTTCATTCGCTGTCACTAAAAAAGTTTCGCCATTTACCTGAAACGCAGCAATCGCGTCGGGTTGGTAAATGCCAAACACCGGATGGTTGGCAAACAAAATGCTGTCAGTGCGATCCGAAGCATCGAGGGTATTGCCAGCTTCCATGTAATCTTTAAAACCAAGCGGCACAATCTGTTCTGCCGTTAAATTTTGTAAATTAATAATTGCCAGGGCGTTATTCTCTTGCAAAGTCACCCAAGCCGTGCGATTGTCGGCAGAAACGGCGATGTATTCCGGCTCTAGGTCTTTCGCAACGGTTGCATTGTTACCATAAATGCGCACGCCAGCGTCGCGCAGTTCATTCAATTGTCCATCGAAGTTGTTAAAACGAATCGTGGTGACGTCACTTTGCTTCAAATCGGCGATGCGATTGGGCAGCGCAATGACGGAAACGCTTCCTTCGGGGTCAATCGTGTAATCATTGCTGGGCTGTCCTTCATTGGCAGTCAACACGCGCTTGCCGTCGGGCGTAAATGTGACCATATCTGGCAGATTGCCAACTTCGACCTGACCGACCACGTCGCCGTCTGCATTGAAAAAGACCACTTTGCCGTTGGCGGTTTCTGCATTGCTGACAGAGGCTGCAATCAAACCATTGTGAGCAGCTACACTCGTCAACCCTGCACCAAAAGTTGCCATATCAATAGTGCGGCGCTTGGATACATTTTTTGGACCGTTGAAATTCAAAATTTCCAACTTGTTTTGAGTCGAATTTACCACAAACAACCGCTGCGAAATGCTATCAAATGCTACAATTTCTGCCGAAGCGCCCTCGCCAATGGCAAAACTGCTCGCATATGCAAATTCAATTTCTTTTGTAGGAACCAAAGCAGGCTGGTCGTTGTCCTTGATGTAAACAATTTGCTCTTTTGTCGTACCCACAGCCCCGCTCAATACAGTTTCTATTTGAATGGCAAAGTAGCGATCCCCTTCTGGTACGTTGTTGTCAGGAATGTTTAAGCGAATGGTTTGCGCTTGCAGCACGCCCGCAGGGAAAACGATCACCGTATCTGTTATCGGTAGGGCTTGAGCCGTAAGTGGAATGACACGCAACACCGCACCAACACTTTCGCTGGGTGCACGGTCAATATTCAAAACAATGGTTGCATTCGTCTGTCCTTCTGAAAAAATGCTATGCGTTTTAGCAAAAGAAACACTTGAAGCTACAAAAGGGGTAAACGTACCCGGCGAAGCAAAGATCATGGGGAGCACGAAAGGCGGATTGATGGAGGTGGTCGAAGCCCGCCAGTTATTGCCATCGCTGGAGTTGTCGGTCAGGGTTTTGCGTTCCAACGAAGGTCCTGTGCCATCTGCCGCAGTGGGCCAGGGCGCTGCATCGTCATAATTCACAGAGTCAATCACTACGCCTTCGCTGTTTTTAATCACCAGCGCTTCGCCGCCATTGCCTAAGGCATTGCCAATGAAACCTAGATCAATAAATGTTTTGTTGTAATAATTGCGTGCACCGTCGCCATCGGGCGCAACGAGGAGCAGGGCGTTCGGCTCTAACGTAGTATCTGGCAACACCAGATTGATTTGTCCAATTGCACCGCTGGTTGGATTCACATCGCGCACCGTCAATCCGCCAATCACCGCAGGCGTTGTGCCCGCGTTGATGATTTCAAAAAATTCGAGAGAATCGAGATTGTCACCGGCATTGTACATGATTTCTGTAAAAAGCAGTTTAGGTTGGGTATTGTTGAACACCAAACGCCCGGAAGTGTAAGGAGCCATCACATTGCCCGTAGTGTCCGTTATATTCTTGATGGATAAAGTATAATCCCAGCCATTTTGCATGCCTTTTTGGTAAATAAAAACCGTGTTATTAGCAGGGCTAAACCGCAAGGAATCAATTGCGATGGTAGGAATGATTTGATAATTGCTATCCGCCAATGCCAACGCAGCGTTGACCGGCTCGCTGAAGCGCACCGACCAGATTTTGGCAGTTTGCACCGTCACGCTCACCACGGTTGGAGGCGTCACGTCTCCTGCTGTACCAAAGACAAAAGGATTCAAATTGAAAGGCAAATCAGGCGCAGTGCCATCGTTGTGCTGATCGCCGGTGCCATCCTGTACGTCCCAGTTAGTAGCAATTGCATTCAAAGCGCTGAGAAAGCCGTTTTTGTCCAAGCCTGTGCGCGGACCTTTGTACAGCCCTACGTCTGCGCCGTTTGGCAACAAAATAGCGCTAGCACCCACCACCAATCCTGTGCCAGTGAGCGTACCGAAGCTGCTCGCCTCCGAACCATTGCCAATCGCAGCAATGATGATAGGCGTGGCGTTCGCATCTGTTGCACGATATACAAAAATGGCCTCACCCGAAGCCGCCAATCCCATATCAGCGTTCGTCGGAATAGTGCCAATGGACACCGTCGAAGTGGCTGACATATTGTTAAAAGCAATCACGGTGCCCGCCGGAATGAGCGCTGCGCCGGTATTCCAGGCAAATACCTGCTCATCGGCGCCAAATGCCATGCCATTCCACTCCGAATCGCGGAAATAGTAGGTAGAATTGGCTGGAATATCTACAAACGTGACCATTGCAAAATCATCGTCACCATCGGCATTAAAGCCCACAAAAGCGAAATCGCCGGCTTGCTGCGCCTCCAAGAAATTGGGCAAAATTGCAAGCAGGGAAAATAAAAAGTAAAAAGTACGTCTCATCCTAGTGTTTTTAGGTTTGGGAAATAAATAGAAATCCCCACAACCGTTTTAAGTTGATTGTGAGGAGCTTTTAATTACAATGTGCAAACATAAATTCCTTTGTTGGCTAGAATGTTAATGGAAGATTAACAAATTGTAAATTAAAAGTAATTTGCCAATTTTTGTCAATTCAAAATGAATAAAGGTATTTACTTCGCTACAAACACCTCTTTGCCATTTACAATGGTACGTAGCACTTTTACATTTTTTATTTTTTCTGGCGTTATGTCAAATAAATTGTCAGACAAGACAACCAAATCTGCCAGCATGCCTGCTTTTAAAACGCCGACTTTATTCTCTTGAAAACCGGCGTAGGCATTATGCGCGGTGTAGCAACGCAACGCTTCTTCGACGCTGATTTTTTCTTCTGGCACCCAGCCGTTTGGATTTTTACCATCCAATGTTTGGCGGGTTACAGCCGCATAGATGCCTTCCAGAGGGTTGAGCGGCGCTACTGTCCAGTCGGAGCCAAATGTAAGCGGGGCTTTAGAATCCAATAATGCGCGAAAAGCGTAAGTTGTTTTGATGCGAACGGCGCCAATGCGTTTTTCTGCCCAGCGTCCATCGTCAATGGCGTGGTAAGGCTGCATGGATGGAATGACATTCAAACGAGCAAACGCTGCAATGCCTTTTTTACTCAAATGTTGGGCGTGTTCGATGCGAAAGCGGCGGGTATTTTTTTTGCCATTCTGGTGGATGGCAGCTTCAAAAACAGCTAGCAGCCAGTCATTTGCCTGATCGCCAATGGCGTGTACCGCAACTTGCAAGCCAGCAGCATCCGCCTGCACAATCCACTCACGCAGGGCAGCCGTATCGGTCACCATCAAACCGCTTGTATGGGGTTCGTCATTATAAGGTGCATAGAACCAGGCAGTTGTAGAACCCAGAGAGCCATCCACAAAACCTTTGAGTGCGCCCCAGCGCAATTGGTCGTCGCCACGTCCATTGTCATTGACGTATGCTGCCAGTTTTTGCCAGTCGCTGATTGGAACAAATGAGTAAATGCGCATTGGTAAACGCCCTTCTTGCTGCGCCCGGCGGTAAGTGGCAAGATCATTCCAACCACCGAAGCTGCTCACATCATGCACCTGCGTGACGCCCAGCGACAAGGCATGCTGCACGGCGCGATCCAAAGCTTCGTCGAATTCTTTTTCGGAAGGATTGGGAATTACTTTGTACACCAAACTCATGGCTTCGTCTTTTAGAATGCCAGAGACACGCCCCGTTTTGGAGTCCCGCACAATGGTGCCACCAGCAGGAGTGGGTGTGTTGTCGGTAATGCCGGCGAGTTGTAAAGCTTTAGAATTGGCAAGTGCCATATGCCCATCAAGGCGATTGACCCAAACCGGATGGTTGGGCGAGATGCTGTCGATCCATTCGCGGCGGGGCAGCTCACCGCCCCAGGCTTCGTGATCCCAGTCGCCACCGATAATCCAGCGATTTTCACCTTCAGGTAAGGTGGCAATAAAACTTTTGATGCGCTGAATAAATTCCTGGGGTGTTTTAGCAATGCGCAAATCCACACTTGCCAGTTGAAATCCGCCCGATAGAAAATGCGTGTGATTGTCAATAAAACCAGGCGTTATCATTTTTCCAGCGAGATCAATTACAGTAGTTTGGCTATTTTGAAAAGGCTTAAAATCATTGCCAACATAAAGAATGGCTCCATTTTTGATGGCAATCGCCTTTGCGAAAGGTTGATCGGAATCGCCCGTCCAGATGTTTGCATTCGTATAAATCAAATCCGCTTTGGGCGTTGGCGTACAGGCATTTAATACGAATATAAAAAAAATTAAAATTTTTGTGGGCATAAGTGTTGATTTAATCTCTGAAAGGTAGTATTTTTGAACCATATTTCACACACCCAATATACACTTCCAAACAAAGCTCAACACAAACTCAAACGACTTAAATTTTTTACGAACACAAACAGCTTGTCCATCAGTTTTTTAAAAATTCTGGTAACAAATCCTAATTATCATGAATGAGGACACGATACTCCTTGGCATTCTGGCTATTGGCACCATTGTATTAAACAAAGAGCTAATTTGGGCAGAATGGTTTGCACTCACACAAGCTAAAAGAGAGCAACCCAAAAAAATGCCACTACCGCAAAAACAAAACGATAGTGGCACTAAAACTATGAGAGCTGCTATTGATTAGCGTTCCATGGTGTTTTCTTTTGCAGGCAACGCTACTTTGTCAATGACGTGAATAACTCCATTCGAACCTTTGAGGTCGGTGGTGGTTACTTTTGCCTTAGCGCCCCTTGCGTCTTCCAGCACAAAGTTTGTACCGTTCATTGCCACGGTGAGTTTCTCGCCTTGTACAGTCGTCAGCTCGGCTTTGCCGTTACCAGTTTTTACTGCTTGAGCCAAAGCTTTTGAATCATAGCTGCCGCGTACAACGTGGTACTGCAAGATCGTTTTTAAATCTTCCTGATTTTCAGCGGAGAGCAACGCATTTTTCTGTTCACTCATTTTGTTTTGATCGGTACGCGTTCTTGGAATGGTATCGCGGGTAGTCGTTCGATTTTGCATCGTTGTATCACGATAGGTGCGGTCTTGGGTATTGCGATTCTGCGTCATGGTATCTTGCGTGTTGCGATTTTGCATCGTTGTGTCCATTGAGCGATTTGGATTTACATTTCCAGCCGTTTGATCGGATGCCTCATCCCACTCCAGGTCATCAGCCAATTTGGCGAAAGCTGCATTGGTAGGTGCAAAAATGGTAAAAGGTCCAGTTCCCTTCAGCGTCTCGGTCAAACCTGCTGTTTTCACCGCCTCGATCAAAGTGCTGTGCTCAGGTGAATTTGAAACAATTTCTACTACCGTTTTTTTAGTAGCGGTGCTAGGTTTTTTGGTTTGGGCAAAGGCAGTGCCCATCAGCGCTAGCGATAACGCCCCCATCAACAGAAGCTTCTTCATTGTAATACTTTTTTGGTTATGGAATTTTTTAAAAACACGATACTTACGAACATTTACCCCCTCAGGTTTTTTCTATTGGAAATTTTTTTATAAACCTTTCTAAAATTCCCTTGTTCGCTATTCGAGGTTGAGTGGCGACCGTAAGGCGCGCTGGTAATTTTTTTTACAATGCAGCTGCGTCTGGGTTTTGCGTATGAGAGCAACAGATGAACATATTATTTCGCTGCTGGATGAGCAGGATAAAAAAGCCATCTCTTTTTTATACGACCGCTATGCGGCTACCTTGTATGGCATTGTATTGCGGATCGTGCGCCTGGAATCCTTGGCAGAAGATACGGTGCAAGAAACCTTTGTAAAAGCCTGGCGCAACAGGAAAAGTTATGATGTGAGCAAAGGAACCCTTTTTACCTGGCTACTCAACATTGCCCGCAACGCCGCTATTGATAAAACCCGATCTGCTGAATTTCGGCACAACAGCAAAATCCGAACACTTGATGCTGCCGTATATAATGGAGAGGGATTGAGTGTAGAATTTAACCCGGATTATATCGGATTGGATAAAATTGTTAAAAAATTAGAAGAAAAATATCGTATAATTGTTGAACTCATTTTTTTTAAAGGATTTACACAAAATGAAGTCATGGAGCATCTCGATATTCCGCTCGGCACGGTGAAATCAAGATTGCGCATCGCGTTGAGAGAGTTGAAGAAATACTTTGTAGAATATCCTGATCCGTCGAATTGAGTAAATCATAGCAACATAAATATCAGACGTACTTTTTATAAAAATTTTATAAATTAAACCTTCTTCGAATGACCGGTAAAAATGGATAAAGAAGAATTTTTGGCATCGGGACTATTGGAGCAATATGCGCTCGGCTTAACCTCGGAAGAAGAAACCAGGCTGGTGGAGCATTTTATAGACCACTATCCGGACATTCGAGCGAAAATGAATGCGCTGCAAGAAGCCGTGGAAGAATACGCTTCGCGGTATGCGGTATCGCCACCCCGACGGCTAAAAAGAAGAATTCTTTCTGAAATCCTGGAAGATGAAAATGCTGAAATGGAAGAAAATCCTGAAGATGCTGCTGCCCTAGGCTCGGCAGCCAAAGCTTCCTCCTCCAATGTTCATCACGCTCCTACCGCCAATCGCACGCTTTTTAAAGGACTTTTTAGCATTCTTTTAATTGCGCTTATTTTTATTGGCTTTTTACTTTGGCAACAGCATCAATTGCAAGCTGATAAAAAAATGTTATTAGGAGAATTGGCAAATTCGCGAACTGAAAACTCTACTTTACAAAAAGAACGAAGCATCTTTCAAAACATTTTTGATTTTATTGAAAATGGGAACGTCCACATTGTTCACCTCTGGGGTAGCGATGCCAGCCGAGACGCGCATGCTGTGGTGTATTGGAATCCAAAACCCAAAGAATCGTACATCAAATTGATAAAAATGCCGGCGTTACCAAGCGGAAAACAATTTCAGCTGTGGGCGGATGTCGATTCTACAATGGTGAGCGCTGGCTTGCTCGACGAGATGAATCACAATCCTCAAGTGGTTCAGTTTATTCCCACGGCGGATTCGCTCAACATCACCATCGAACCTTTGGGCGGTAGTGAACAACCTTCGGTTTTGTTGCTGGTAGCAAAGGGTGCGCTGGAGCAGGATGTTAACTGATTGTAAAATTTCGTATCTAACAAAATGCTTACTGCCCATTTTAGACAAATTCTCTTGGCTCAAATTTTTTTTACAATTTTTTTGCGCAATAGGCTATGAAAAACCACAGAGAATTCTCATCTTAGCGGTGCCCTCGTGAACAAAATCCACTTTTAAGAGAATCATTATTCAACCAATCAAAACTGCACAACATGTTAGTTCTTTACATCGCGCTTGGTGCTTTCCTCGTGGGCGGAGGAGTAATTATGGCATCTGATATGATTATTCAGCGCAACCGCAAACAAGCTTTGAGAAGATTTTAACTTCAAGCTGCCCCCCAACCCCGCAGCCAAACTGCAAACAAATCCCATCAGAACATAAAGTAGCAACAAAAATGTCTCCAACGTTGAATGCTACCCCGCTTACACGCTGATCCTGTGAATGTATTTTAAAATGTGCTGTGTCACATGGCATCTAAAACTCATAAACCCAAAACTACATTGTTACACATGCTTTGATTGCTCTGTACTGGTACAGAGTTAGGGTGTTATTTTACATGCTTTTACAAGGCTCTTGCCTGGTAAAAAACAAGTCGGTTTATAGTCATGTCTTACTGCTATGGCAGCATTGAGAGGTGATTTTATTTCCCGTTGGATTTACAATTCCATGTAAGGGAGAACAGGATATTTTTAATCTTAACAAAACGAAAAGTCAACTTTAAACGGTTCAACCGGCTTGTCAAAAACAGCGTTGGCTGTAAGGAGTTAATTCCTACAGCCAACATTATTTTTACAAAAGCTATAAACTAATCTTGAGAATTTATCAAAGTTTTTAAAATTTGGCAAACATAGATATGTCTTTAATTTTCAATCTATCCGACTTCTGACTTCCAACTGATTAATCCAGTTTCAATACCTCCAAAAACGCTTTCTGCGGCACTTCTACCGAACCAATCTGGCGCATTTTCTTTTTACCTTCTTTTTGTTTTTCCAACAATTTCCGCTTTCGCGTAATGTCACCACCATAACATTTAGCAGTCACGTCCTTGCGCATAGCGGAGATCGTTTCTCGTGCTATAATTTTAGCACCAATTGCCGCCTGAATTGCAATAACAAATTGCTGACGAGGTAATAAGTCTTTTAATTTTAAACAAATTTTCCGTCCAAATGCCTCCGCCTTCGTACGATGCACCAATGCAGTGAGCGCATCCACCGGCTCGCCATTCAAACGAATATCCACCTTCACCAGATCGGAAGAGCGATAATCAATGGGTTGATAATCAAAGGACGCATAGCCGCGCGAAATAGACTTTAAGCGATCATAAAAGTCAAACACGATCTCAGCCAGCGGCATTTCAAAAGTCATTTCCACGCGCTCTGGCGTCAGGTACGATTGCTTTGTCATCACCCCGCGTTTTTCCATGCACAGGGTCATAATAGAACCAATGTATTCAGGTTTGGTGATGATTTGCGCCTGAATGTAAGGTTCTTCCACATCTTCCAGCACGTTCGGATCAGGCAAATCCGCAGGCGTACGCACCATGAATTTCCCGTCGCGCGCCGTGAAAGCGTAGTAAGACACGTTGGGTACAGTGGTAATTACATCCTGGTTAAACTCGCGCGCAAGGCGTTCTTGTACAATTTCCAAATGCAACATGCCCAAAAAGCCACAACGAAACCCAAAACCCAGGGCTGCCGAGGTTTCTGGCTCAAATACCAAAGAGGCATCATTCAATTGCAGTTTTTCCAAACTATCGCGCAAATCCTCAAAATCGTCATTGTCAATAGGGAAAATGCCCGCAAAAACCATTGGCTTTACATCTTCAAACCCGTGGATAGGCTCATCCGAAGGCTGATGCACATGCGTAATCGTGTCCCCTACTTTAATTTCCTTCGAAGTTTTGATCCCCGTGATAATGTAGCCCACATCGCCCGTTCTCAGCTCGTCTTTTGCAATATAGTCCAATTGTAAAATGCCGACTTCATTGGCTTCGTAATCTTTGCCGGTGTAAAAGAAACGCACTTTATCACCTTTGCGCAGCATGCCATTCATAATCCGAATATTGGCAATCACACCTCGGAAAGAGTTAAAAATCGAATCAAAAATCAAGGCTTGCAGCGATGCCTCTGGGTCGCCTTTTGGCGCAGGAATTCGTGCTACAATTTCTTCCAACAATTCATAAACGCCCTGCCCTGTTTTGCCACTTGCCAACAAAATATCTTCTTTTTTACAGCCAATCAAGCCAATGATCTGGTCCGAAACTTCATCAATCATTGCATTCTCCATGTCGATTTTATTCAACACTGGAATAATTTCCAAATCATGCTCAATGGCGAGGTACAAATTTGAAATCGTCTGTGCCTGAATGCCTTGCGTAGCATCCACCAGCAATAGCGCGCCCTCGCACGCCGCGATAGAACGCGACACCTCGTAAGAAAAATCCACGTGCCCTGGCGTATCAATCATGTTGAGGGTGTACGTCTGCCCATTTTTATGATGATAATACATTTGTATGGCGTGGCTCTTGATCGTGATTCCCCGCTCGCGCTCCAGGTCCATATTGTCGAGCGTTTGCTCCTGCAAGTTTCGTTTGGATACGGCTTGGGTATATTCCAGCAAACGGTCAGACAAAGTGCTCTTTCCGTGGTCAATATGCGCGATTACACAAAAATTTCGGATATTTTTCATAGGGTGCAAAGATATAACTTTTTTCCACTCTTTTGCTTGTTCTTAAACGCTTTTGAAACATCCTCGCCCTTGCTTTTGTTCCGATACTTTGATGCTTCTTTACCTTTCGTTGCATCCATTGTAATTACAACAGCCATGAGGTATTTTACAAAACTTGCTTACAACGGCACCCGTTATGCCGGCTGGCAAATTCAGCCCAATAATCCAACCGTACAGGAAACGATTCAAACCGCATTTTCTACCATTTTGGGCGAATCCATTGAGTTTACCGGTTGCGGACGCACCGACACCGGCGTTCATGCGAGTCAGTATTATGCGCATTTTGATTTTGAAGGATCCTTTCCAACTTCTTTTTTACATCGGGTAAATAAATTATTGCCAGAAGATATTGTTATTTATACTATTTTTGAAGTCTCACCCGACGCGCACGCTCGTTTTGATGCGTTTAAACGGAGTTATGAATATCAGTTAACTTTTATAAAAAACCCATTTACTACCCAAACTACCTATTTTTATCCTTATACCCAAAAACCCGATTTTGATAAAATGCAGCAAGCCGCCCAATTGCTCCTCTCCTACCAGGAATTTCAGCCTTTTTGCAAATCCAACCACGATGCCAAAACCTTGCAATGCGCGCTCACCCGCAGCGAATGGCAGCAGGCGGATGAACATAACCTCACGTTTCACATCAGCGCCAACCGCTTCCTGCGCGGCATGGTGCGCCTCATCGTGGGCATGTGTTTGAATGTAGGACTAAATAAAATAACTTTAAATGATGTAAAAACAGCGCTGGATCAGCAGGTTTTATTACAAAAAAGTTGGAGTGTGCCGCCCGAAGGATTGTTTTTAACAGAAGTGCGCTATCCATTTTTTTAAGCCTTCATTTAAGCCATCACCCGCTGCCTATTATTTAACTGCTCCACTAACGGCAACAGATTTTCGATATGAACATGCTCCATGATAACAATTTTGTACCATTTCGGATGATGGTGATTATCAGGCACTAAGCCAAAAGCATCGGCAATTGCGGGCAGTACATAAGGCGCTCGAATGGTAATAATGTTGGATTTTGGGTGGCGATAAAAAGATACCCCGATTTCCTGCAAGCGCTCGCAAAGCCAATTGGCTCGTTCCATCAAAATATAAATTTTTTCGCGCCAGCCGAAGGGTCCGTAGTTCATCAAAATCATCCAAATGGCAACCGCATTCGCACCCGAGCGACTACCAATGAGCGTGTAATCTTCGCCTTCGACATAGCTCGCATCCTTCGTATTAGCAAACTGAATCAATCCTTTACGTATTAAAAAAATACCCGTACCATAAGGAGCTTGCGCCATCTTGTGCGCGTCGAGCGTGATGGATGTCACCTTTGGATTACTAAAATCGAGACGATTATTTTTTTCAGAGAAAGGATAAAAAAAGCCGCCGTAAGCACCATCAATGTGAACATAATAATGACACCCCAATTCGTCCAGCACACGGGTATATAAATCTACATCATCCACCGAGCCAAACATAGTGGTCATCATATTGGCAATAACAATGTAATATTTTTTACCTTTTTGTTGTAATTGTATAATAATTTGCCGAAGGGCATCCTCCTGTACGGAACGATCCTGATCATTCACAGGAATAGCATTCTTTTCTATTTGTAATACATTGGCTGCCTTGCTAATAGAGTAATGACTATCCACGGAGCAAAGAATACAGATTTCCTCCAGCGCAGCCTGGTATTGCTGCATAAACAAATTGCGGTACACCCAGATCGCCTGCATGTTTGCTTCCGTTCCACCCGACGCTACATAGCCATCCTGCTGTCCAAAATTACCCCGCAAAATTTCGGCTCCACATATCTCAATCACTTCACGTTCAATGGATTGTGTACCTTTAAAAAAATGTTCCGACTTGCCTAACGTGTGGCATCCGATGTGATTGGGATTATGCACCAAAGTGGACATAAACGGCGCGTCCTTGAGAAAAGAGGCGTCGGCATTAAACACGCGACCATCCAAATGTGAGGCAGGTATGCCCAAAATATTCTCCTCAAAATAATTGACATTTTGCGCGAGCGCATCAAAAACGTGCTCTTTGATCTGAGTAGGCGGCAGCTTTTTCCAAAGAAACATGATGTTTAAATTATAATTATGATACAGGCTTTTATTACAAGAGGATATTATTAGTTAGCTGTTGTTACCCCTCCTGATTTGGATTCCTGCACTAAATTGGCATATTGGCTACAAGTTTCAAAGCACTCATCTTTAGTGGCTTGCATTTGTTTTTGCCAGGCTGCCAGTTTCGTATTTGCATCCGCTACCGTGCGAAACAAACCTTCCATTTTAGCAATTTGCTCTGCTGAAATTGCCCTTTTTTTCAACCCTTCTTCTATTTCCATTACATCTGATGCCTGTTTTTTCCAGGATTCTATAAAAACATTTACTTCTTGTTGTATAGCGCGATGCGTCGTCCCATGCCCCTGGCATTTCGCTTTGAGACTGTCCGCCTGAGCCCGCACTGCCGGCAGGAGCTTCGCCTCAGCCGCTTCGCCCACATACATGCCATCATACATACTTTGCCAGTGCGTCACTTCGTCCGCAATTGTTGCTTCAAAACTAACCAGTTTTTCATTAGCGCTGTCCCAACCCGCTGAGAGTTTAGTAACAGATGCCCGGTGTTTTTCGGCACTATTACAAGCAATTATTAGCAATGTACTGCTTACAATAAATAAATAGCTTTTCATAGCAAGTTTTTTTTAAAACATTACATTGAGCAAATATTTAATTCCTAAAAATGCTATAATCATAGAACTATAGATAAAAATAATATCTACAAAATCGAAAGTGAGTTTTCCAAAAATCATTCTCGGAAGAAAGTTAAGCGTTTTTTGCAATAATGTAGATGTTGAATCGGATAAATGCCATTTGATGGTATTATTTTGTACAACTGGCAGATCTAACATAACCTGACGATACCGATTTGAAAGGAGAATGGCTTTCACACAAAGGAAAATAATGATTGTGCTTAAAACAGCAAATAAAATTAATAATTTCAATTCTGAAGTAAAAAAATCGGTCAAAAAAGTGAATACATCTTTCATGATGTTATATTTTTTAATATTATTGTGTTAATAAGGTTTATACCTATTTTTCACAAGGTGCTTATTTTCAATGGCTTGCTCCAGTTTTCCTCCAATCCAATGCTGATAGCTAAAGCTGCCAAATTTGTAATAAAGTACAAATGCGCCGATAAAGCCCGCCAAAAAAGTAGCTGGACACAGGAGCAAGACTTTGCCTGCCGCCGCTTGCAGTCCGCTGAGGGCAAGGGCTATGCTGATGGGAAACCAAAAAAAAGAACTGGAACACAAGAGTACGCAGCCTCCATGCCATACTTCATAGCGATGTATATTTTTTTGCCAGCCTCGTCGAAGTCGCTCCAGGTCTTCGAGATTGAAACACGAACCACCGAATTGCACGAACATTGCTAATTCGTTTTCAGCTTCGTTTTCAATTTTTAATAAAATCCGGTCTATATCCTGGCTATACATGATAATGCTTTTTA
>CAZFBN010000090.1:0-23351 GCA_964517145.1 uncultured Saprospiraceae bacterium | reverse complement strand
TTTTGAAAAAAAACAACTCCTGATTTTCAATTGTTTATATGGACGCAAGTCTATTGAAAATAAATTAAAGATTTTAAATCCATTTAGTGAATAATTTTCAGAAATAATAAGTTTGATTAATTTCATACTAAATAATTTCCAGCTACTAACTTCCTATATATTCTATTCCACATTTTCAAAATTCCTTATCTTTGCCGATCAAAATTGCCAAAACCGAACTTAATTTGGTTTTTTGGAGTTGAACATCGAAATACCGAAACAAAATGGAAGTCTCACTCAACTGGCTAAAGCAGTACCTTGATATACACGTTTCCCCGGAAAAACTGGGCGAAATCCTTACCGATATTGGCTTGGAACTGGAGGGCATGGAGCACACCGAAAGCATCAAAGGCGGCTTGAAGGGTGTGGTCGTCGGGCACGTGGTGGAATGCGCGAAGCACCCGAATGCCGATAAACTCTCGCTGACGAAAGTGGACGTGGGCATGGGCGAACTGCTGCAAATCGTGTGTGGCGCACCGAATGTGGCGGCTGGACAAAAAGTGTTAGTGGCAACCGTTGGCACAACCTTGCATCCGACCGGCGGCGAGGCGTTGGAAATTAAAAAAGGAAAAATCAGAGGGGAGGAATCGAACGGCATGATCTGCGCAGCGGATGAACTGGGCATTGGCGAGGATCACAGCGGGATTTTGGTGTTGCCAGCGGAGACGCCCATTGGCTTGAGCGCCAAGGATTATTTTCATTTGGAAACGGATGTGATTTATGAAATTGGCTTGACGCCGAACCGCTCGGATGCGACGAATCATATCGGCGTGGCGAAAGATTTGGCAGCGGCGCTGAAAATTAATTATGACCATCAGGGCGATGTAAAGATGCCTTCGGTGGAGGCGTTTAAGGTTGATAATCAGAGTCTTCCGATTGAAGTAGTGGTGGAAAATCAGGAAGCGTGCCCGCGTTATTCCGGGGTTTGCATCAAAGGGGTGACGGTTGGCGATTCGCCGGATTGGCTGAAAAACCGCTTATTGTCCATCGGCATTCGTTCGATTAATAATATTGTGGATATTACCAATTTTGTGCTGCATGAAATGGGTCAACCCTTGCATTCCTTTGATTATGATGAAATTACGCATCATAAAGTAATTGTAAAAACCTTGTCGGAAGGGTCGAAATTCACCACGCTGGATGAAGTGGAACGCAGTCTGAGTAATGAAGATTTAATGATTTGTGATGGCGATTCTAATGGAATGTGTATTGCGGGCGTGTTTGGAGGGGCGAAGTCGGGTGTGAAAGAAACGACGAAAAATATTTTCTTAGAATCGGCGCATTTTCATCCAAAATGGATTCGGCGGAGCAAGACACGGCACGGTTTGTTGAATTCCGAAGCGGCGCGGGTGTTTGAAAAAGGTAGCGATCCGAATATTACGGTGTATGCGTTGAAGCGGGCAGCCTTGCTCATTCAGGAAATTGCCGGTGGCGAAATTGCATCAGAAGTGATTGATTTGTATCCGAATACGATTGATAAAAAACAAGTAGAGGTTTCCTACGCGCACGTGACTCGTTTGATCGGAACTGAGATTGAGCATTCGGAAATTAAGAAAATCCTGGCTGCGCTGGAAATGGATATTGTGAATGAAACGGAGGAAACTTTCACCGTTGCGGTGCCAACGAACAAAGCGGATGTGACGCGCCCGGCGGATGTGATTGAAGAAATTTTGCGGATTTACGGGTTCAATCGCGTTCCCATTCCTGCGCGTGTGACCATTTCTACCAATTCCGCGCCGAAGCCGGATATAAACGGTATTCGCAATATGATTGGCGATTATTTAGTAGCGAATGGCTTTAATGAAATGATGGCGATGTCCCTGACGGAGTCGCGTTATTACAAAGAATTATTACCCATTGAAGAAGAAAAGCTGGTTTTTATAAATAATACGTCGAATGTTACATTGGACATTATGCGTCCGACGATGTTATTTAGTGGTTTGGAAGCAATATTACATAATCAGAACCGGCAGCAGTTGGATTTAAAATTGTATGAATTTGGCAGAACGTATGAAACTTCCGGCGATAAGTACAAGGAATTCAATCACTTATCTTTGTTCTTGACCGGTGAGCGCTGGGGCGAGAGTTGGATTTGGAAAGACAATCAGGAGGCAAATTTTTACAGCTTAAAAGCTTTTGTACAAAATATCCTTTCGCGGATGGGCGTTTCTGGCTATCAGGAAACGGCATTTCAGGACGAGCGTTTTGCATATGCCATTCGTTACCATCGCGGCGAGCAGGTGTTGGTGGAGTTGGGCAAAGTAGCGCCGAAGCTGGCAAAACGCATGGAAATAAAAAATGGAGTGTATCATGCCGATTTTCAATGGGATAACGTAGTCAAAGCATCGCAGAAGAATGTGGTGACTTTCACGGAATTAAATAAATTCCCGACGGTGCGAAGAGATTTGGCGCTGGTTATTGATAATTCCGTAAAATTTGCAGATATTGCGCTGATTGCCAGAAAAGTCGGCAAAAATACCATTAAAGATGTCAATCTGTTTGACGTGTACGAGAATGAGCAACAGTTGGGCGCCGACAAGCGTTCTTATGCGGTGAGCTTTACCTTTGAAGACTCTACGAAAACCTTGCAAGATAAGGACGTGGACAAAGTGATGGAGCAACTGATTAGAGAGTACGAAACGAAATTGGGCGCAGTTATCAGACGTTGATTATTAATTATTTGAGATTTTTTATTTGACGTTATTTTATTTAAAATTTATGATTTGACGTTTGTAATTTGGCGTTAACCTTGTAATTCAAATAAAAAAACGTCAATGTGAAGTGTGCAAGGTCAAACTTCAAATAGAAAATAAAAAATTTCAAACGCCAAATAAAAAATGGGTGTAACAGATAAACTGGAGCGTATAGAGATAAAAGTGCGGCAGTTGGCGTTGAAACAAGAGCGTTTGCAACGCGAAAATGTAGCATTACATACTGAAAATCAACAGCTTAAAGCTGGAATAGATAAACAGGAGGCGATGATCATTGCCTTGAAAGATAAATTGGAAACAGCGCAGCGGGCTCTTACAGAAAGGGCAGAGGAGGAGGACGAGCAGTCGCAGCAATTGAAGCAGCTGATTGACCAATACATTCTCGAAATTGATAAATGTATTGAGTGGTTGCACCACAATTAGGGTTATGGACATGGACGGGCAAGATACCAAAAGTATCACAGTATTGATAGCAGGCAGGCCTTATCCCTTGAAAATCAAGGCGGAAGACGAACCAGCTATTCGCAAAATTGTAAAGGAAGTCAATGAAAAAATCAATCGCTTCCAACTGACTTATACCAATAAAGACAAGCAGGACTGTCTGTCGATGACGGTGCTGACCTACGCGGTTGATTTACATAAAGCGACTTTGGAACAATCCGTTCAAGTGGAAAATCCCGAGACTGCACTCGCCGAAAAGTTATCAAGTTTAGAAAATATGCTTGATAAACTTTTATAATTCCTTATTGCTTCGTTGTAGCCAATGGTTGGGATTATTGTTATGTTGTTATTTGGCATTTCCATATAAACAGATAACGAATAACAAATTATTCATTTTTAAAAATTATTACATGGAAATAGGAATTGGACTTGCCATTGGAGTGATAGTCGGCGCAATTGTTGGATACTTCGTGGTACAGGCAATCATGAAAAGAGCTGGGCAGACAAAATTAGAAGAGGTAAATGCCAAGGCTCAGTTACAGATAAAAGAAGCGGAGATTAATGCAAAACGCATTGTAAATGAGGCAGAAACGAAGGCGGATAAATTGATGGGCAATGCGGAAAGTCATCATGAGCGCATCAAGCAGCAAAAAATTCAGGAAGCGAAGGAGAAATTTAATCGCTTAAAATCAGAGTTTGAGACGGAAAAAGCGGCGCATATGGTCGAAATGAAAGACCGGGAAATGGAGGTGCGTACGCAAGAAACAGAGCTGAAGCAAAAGGTTGAAAAATTTCAAGATCAGGTAAAGCAATTGGATAACCAAAAACTTGAACTGGAATCCAAAAATGCTGAAATCGCTACGATTCGAGAAAATCTGGAATTGCAATTAAAAGTCATAACCAAACGTAAAGAAGAGCTGGATGCAGCTAATGAATTGCGGATCAAAGAATTAGAAAAAATTTCTAACTTGACCGAACAAGAGGCGAAAGAGCAGTTGTTGGAAGCGATTCGTGCAAAAGCAGAAAGCGAAGCCATGGCAATCGTTAAAGCCAGCGTTGAGCAGGCAAAAGCGGATGCGAATAAAGAAGCAAAGAAAATTGTGATTCAGACCATCCAACGGATGTGCGCCGAATATACCATTGAAAATACGGTGTCGGTCTTCCACTTGGATTCGGATGAATTGAAAGGTCAGATTATTGGTCGAGAAGGTCGGAACATTCGGGCATTGGAAGCAGCTACTGGCGCGGAAATCGTGGTAGATGATACGCCGGAAGCGATTGTGATTTCGAGCTTTGACCCGATTCGTCGGGAAATTGCGCGTTTAGCTTTGAAAAAACTGGTAGCCGACGGTCGGATTCACCCGGCGCGCATCGAGGAAATTGTAGCGAAAACGCGCAAGCAACTGGAAGAAGAGATCGTCAGCATTGGTGAAAAAACGGTGATTGAATTGGATTTGCATGGCTTGGATCCTTATCTGGTGAAAATGGTTGGGCGTATGCGTTTCCGCTCGTCGTATGGTCAGAATTTGCTGAAACACTCGATTGAAACGGCGAATTTGTGCGCAACGATGGCAGCGGAATTGGGATTGAATCCGAAGCAGGTGAAAATGGCGAAACGCGCGGGTTTGCTGCATGACATCGGTAAAGTGGCGGAGGAAGAAAGCGAATTGTCGCACGCGATTTTGGGGATGAAGCTGGCGGAAAAATACAAGGAACATCCTTCCATTATCAATGCAATCGGGGCGCACCACGATGAAATTGAAATGACCAGCTTGATTTCGCCGATTATTCAGGCGTGTGACGCGATTTCCGGCGCTCGTCCGGGCGCTCGCCGTGAGATTTTGGAAAGTTACCTCAAGCGCATCGGTGAATTGGAAGAATTGGCGCTGGCGCACGACGGCGTACAAAAAGCTTATGCCATGCAAGCCGGTCGTGAACTCCGCGTCATTGTTGAGGCAGAGAAGGTGACCGACCAATACGCGGATGATCTGTCGTTTATGATTTCGCAGAAAATACAAAATGAAATGCAATATCCAGGGCAGATTAAAGTGACCGTGATCCGCGAAAAACGAGCGGTTACGTTTGCTCGGTAATGCCTGAATCAGAATGTTCTGAATTCTAGAATTTTCAAAATTTAAATAGTCGGAAAGTGATTCTAAGTCGCTTTCCGGCTTCTCTCTTCTGACCGCTGACTTCTCACAACATGACTTTCGCACAACAAGTTCTCGATTTTACCAAATCATTACATCCTCATTTACAACTCCCACCAGGATTTGATTTGCTCTTTCCTTATAATAATTCCGAAACATTAGCAGTTATGACCGCTTTTTATGAAAAATATTATAATGATAATAATAGCCGCATTTTTATTTTTGGAATTAATCCCGGGCGCTTCGGCGCGGGCGTGACGGGCGTGCCTTTCACCGATCCGATTCGATTAGTAACGGAATGTAATATTGTAAATGATTTTGCTAAGAAGCCAGAATTATCGTCTGTCTTTGTGTATCAATTCATTCACGCGTATGGCGGTTTGGAAGCATTTTATAATGATTTTTACATCACTTCTTTAAGTCCACTTGGTTTTACAAAAAATGGTATCAATATTAATTATTATGATGACCGGAAATTACAAGAAGCAGTTGAGCCATTTATAATAGAAAGTATTAAAACACAGCAACACTTCGGCGCCAGCCGCAAAGTCGCGCTCTGCATGGGGCAAGGTCAAAACGCCAAATATTTTCAAAAAATTAATACACAACATGACTTTTTTGAGGAGATTATCGCGCTGCCGCATCCAAGGTGGGTGATGCAATATCGGAGGAAGCGGGTGGAGGAGTTTGTGGGTCAATATGTTGAGACTTTAAACAAAGCGATAAAATTGAGTAAATAAAGAGGTTATAACTTGATAAATCCAGTTTCTATTAATAATTTCCGCTCTAAAACGCGTTCGATTTCATTAAAAAGAAATACTTTGATCGTCGCTTTTCCTATTGGCGTTTTTGCATAAATGACACCTTCTGCTATTTCAAAATGCTCGTTCCATTGGTCTTTTCGAGGATTGAAAAAGCGGATAAGCTGTTCCGTATCGGTCAGAAAAGTTCCTAAGTCCGTGCCTTTGTAAGCGTTGCAAAAACCACAGGCGTAAGCAAGGTTTTCTAAATCAGTTTTTCCGCCATGTTTCAGACTAACGATATGGTCAATGTGAAAAGCGAATAATGCGAATTGGGCTGGCATTAGGCAATACTCGCAACAATTATTTGCCCTTTCCGCAATGAAAATCCGGTCTTTTTGAGAAATATATGCACTCATGCTGCCAAGTGTGCGGCTGCCCGAATTTTTGCCAGTCGGAAAATATGTTCCAGCATAAAATAATACTCCAACTCGGTTGCTTCTTCTGTGCTGAGTTCCGTTTCTTTCTTCTTAAAAACGAGCATATCATAGCGCTGCTGCGTGGTTTCAGAAGGATGATATTCCAAAATCTGCACGGGTGCTGCCTGCGCCAAAAAAGCCGCTATCTCGTCGTATATTTTTACATTTTGCATCATCTCACATTTACTTACTTCAAAAATAAGCCTTTTTGACAACATTTTCAAGTGAACCATACAAGATACTGGGGGGCTTCAGCCGCCGAAATAGGATGGTGTCTAAACCGTGATGCCCGTGATTACTATGATTTCTTTGATGCCCGCCTCTCCTCCACGAAACAATCACCTTCATCATAAAAATCACACAAATCACCGTTCCGACAAAAAAGAGTAAAAAAAATAAGGGGTTAGTACCGGGCAAGCCGAAAGCCATTGTAGTAATCTGAGATGGGTAACCCTATATACGGAAAGAACCTATTATATGACAAGACAGAACAATACTTATCGTGGTCCTGCCAACATCCCCCATGAACAGATATATCTATATTGATAAATTTAAACTTTGGAGATGGTCGATCTGTGCCAAAAGTATTATGATCAATATTTACATCTTTGATTTGTAAACACCACTCCCGAAGATTACCACTCATATCATATAAATTTAGAGCATTCGGTTTTTTTTTCGCAACCGGTTGGAAACGGCTTTGGGCATTAGACTCATACCAGCCCAACTTATCCAAATCATTACCGCCGGCATATTCATAATATTCATCTTTTTCCTGATTGCCGCCTCTTGCCGCAAACTCCCATTCAGTATTTGTGGGCAACCGATAGCCTTTGGCTTGATAGTCTAATTCAGTAGAAAGGCTGTAGGAATCACCTTTATAAACTGGCTCTACGTTCATCTGCACACTTAGCCAATTCGCATATTGCATAGCATTATAATACTGTACACTAACAGGATTATCACCCCACAGTCCCCATGCAGGTATATTTATTTCTTCATTAGTTGCTATTGCAAATATATTATATTGCCATACAGTGGTCTCTGTTTTCGCCATTTTAAATGAGTTAACGGAATCAATAGGCTCATCATTCCAACTATATTCCAAGAAATATCTTTTAAAGGTACCCCCTTCTACATACACCATTTCTGGATAATAACGCTTCTGTAAAGTATCATAAAACGAAGGATTTAAATTTTGGATCGTTTTTAGTAAGGTAGGGCGTTCTTGCAGCGTAGATTTATTATTGAGCAATTGTAAAACGGAATCCGCTTTGGCAAATTGGTTGGTTTCAGTATAGAAAAAAGCGACTTCCTGCAATCTTTTGACGACTTCTTTCTTTTGCGCATTGAGGGCAAGTGCAATCGCCGTTTTTTCTCTGGCTTGGTCGTATTCCAATTGTAAAATATGCTGGTCAATTTCTTTTATAAATAAAGTAACCGTTTGAGCCGTGGCAGCTTGTAGCTGTTGGAGCGCGGCTTGCGCCGCTTTCTTGGTATCATTCAATTCCTTGACCCAGGCATCTTGCGTTTTTTTAATCAATTCATCCAAATCATCTTTCACCGGTTTATCCGGGCAGTAGCGCGCCGCGAAGAATTTATCAATGGCTTTTCGATAATCTTTTTGGGCGAGCAGGCTCAAGCCTTCCTTGCGCAGATCTTGGTAGCACTGGTTTTGCGCAGCGAGGGGGAGGGTCAAGAGTAAAAATGCAAGTACAAAAATGGGCTTCATGTGCTGGGGAATTTGAGGCATTAAAATACAAAAAATTTACTAAATCGGAAATCACAAATGAAAATTTACTCCTCAATCACCGCCGATAGCCCTCGGTCAATCAGCGCGTCTTTCTTGGGTTTCAGCTCTTCGAAGGTGCCGTTTTTGACGGTGGCTTTGCCTTTGAAGTGGATGATGAGGGCGAGCTGCTCGGCTTGCTCGGAGCTGTGTTGCAAGATTTCCATGAAGCATTGGATGACCCAATCGAAGGTATTGTGGTCATCGTTGTACACGAGTAACTTCGCCGGTTCTCCGGTGTCGGAGTCGGCAATGTCTTCTTCGATTAAAACATCTTCTTCTATGTCAACTGCCTGGTAGCGAAGCATTTATCTAAATTTGAAATGTGGAAATATGAAATGTGAAATATAAAACAATCCGCTGGAATGTCCAGTTTCACATCTCACATTTCTGATTTCATATTTTAGCCAAGGTTTCTTTGATGGCTGCAAAGTTAGGCAAATCGCCGGCAGATTCCAAAACTTCGGCATAGCGAACTGTGCCTTCGGCGTCAATTACAAACGCGGAGCGCTTGGAAACGCCTTTCATGCCCATTACAAATTCTTCGTACAAAGCCCCATACGAGCGCGACACCTCTTTATTGAAGTCGCTGAGCAGGGTGAAGTTCAATTTTTGATCTTCTTTAAATCGTTGGAGTGTTTGAGGCGAATCGACTGAAATGGCAATAACATCTGCGTTCAAATGATTATAAGTGTCAATGTCATCGCGCATGGTGCACAATTCTGTGGTACAAACACTTGTGAATGCTAATGGAAAAAATAGGAGCGCTACTTTTTTGCCTTTGTAATTTTCTAGTGCAACTTGCTGTTTATCAGAGTTATACAATGTAAACAACGGTGCTTTTTCTCCTGCTTTTACAGACATATTTTTTATTTTTTATGTGATTTTTATTTTCAAAATCCAAACACTAAAAGGAGCATCTTGTTTGGATCGAAGAGTTGAATAATGCCATTTTAAAAATGAGCTGGCGAGCGGTGAGCAGTGATTTGTGTTGATAATCAAGTCATTGTAAGAAAATGAACTGGCATATATTTTTTGAAAATGGTATAAGAAGAATTTTTTGTTGCTTTGCTTATTAATACCAACTCATGAAAGACACCACACGCGCTTACATTGAATTACATATTGCGGTTTTTTTATTTGGGTTTACGGCAATTTTAGGGGATCTCATTCAGCTTTCAGCGATTGTTTTGGTTTGGTGGCGGGTGCTGCTCACGAGCACAAGTTTGTTGCTGCTTATTCGAGTAAGGCGAATGCTTCGAGAAATGCCTCACAATGACTTGCGCCGTTTTATGGGTATCGGGTTATTGGTAGGGCTTCATTGGATTTGTTTTTATGGAGCGATTAAATTGTCGAATGCTTCGATTGCGCTTATTGCTATGGCGACCACCTCCTTTTTTACTTCCCTACTAGAGCCTTTTTTATTGCGACAGCGGGTAAAATGGTTTGAAATCGGATTAGGAATTTTGATTATACCTGGTATGGTTTTGATTGCCAACAGCACCGAATGGTCCAAATTGACAGGCTTGTGGGTAGGCTTATTGGCAGCATTGTTGGCGGCAATGTTTGCAACTTTGAATAAAAAATGGATGGGCAATTATAAAGTGCTGGAAATTACCTTTTTAGAACTAGGAACGGCGTGTTTGTTTTTGAGTTTGCTGCTGCCGGTTTATTTTGCAACGACACAAGAAAATTGGATCTCGCTACTGCCCTCCACACAGGATTGGCTGTATTTGCTGGTGCTCTCGCTGGTTTGTACTACGCTGGCGTATGTGCTGGCGTTGCGGTCACTCAAGCACTTATCCGCATTTGCGTCTAATTTAACAGTGAATCTGGAACCGGTGTACGGTATTGCTTTGGCGTGGATGATCTTGGGTGAGAATGAAGAACTTTCAAACACATTTTACATCGGTGTGGGCGTCATTCTAGTTGCTGTTTTTAGCTATCCACTCTTGAAAAAGGGGATAAAATAATAGGGTGATAATCCATTGACTATCACCCTATCACCTCATCCCCTTATCACCCTCTCTCTATCATGCTTCTTTTGCTGCTTGTGACTGCTTGTTGGACGCCGGGTGCGGCAATCCATTTTGATGTGCCAAGGGATCAATATGATAAGGGCGTTCGCCGATCAATCTTTCGACATCCGATTTTAGCAACACTTCTTTTTCTAACAGTGCATTTGCTAGTAATTCCAATTCGCGGCGGTGTTCTTTCAACAATGCCTGTGCCCGGTCGTACTGTTCGTCTAACAAACGGCGCACTTCGCTATCAATGATCCGTGCCGTATCTTCCGAATAAGGGCGCTGCATGAATTGATCTTGGGTCAATCCATAGAAAGAAACCTGACCGACATTGTCATTCATACCAAACACCGTCACCATGCTATAAGCCATGCGCGTTACTTGATCGAGGTCATTTTGAGCGCCGGTAGAAATTTTACCAAAAACGATGGTTTCCGCAGCGCGACCACCGAAAGTCATACAAATGCGGTCGAGCAATTGCTCGGTGCGCGTGATGTATTCCTCTTTCGGCAGATACTGTGCGTATCCAAGTGTACCAATGCCGCGCGGCACAATGGTCACTTTGATCAGCGGCGAAGCATGCTCCAGATACCAGCCACAGATGGCGTGACCTGCTTCGTGATAAGCAATAATTTTTTTCTCTTCAGGCGCAATGATTTTATTTTTCTTCTCCAAACCACCGATCACCCGGTCGAGTGCAGAGTTAAAATCATCCATATCCACCATTTTTTTGTTGCGACGGGCAGCAATCAACGCAGCCTCATTACAAACATTGGCGATGTCAGCACCTGCAAAACCCGGCGTCATTTCTGCCAAGGCATAGGCTGTTACATCTGGTGCTTTTTTGATATTTTTCAGGTGAACATTGAAAATTGCTTCCCGACCTTTCAAATCCGGGCGTTCGATGCCAATTTGTCGGTCAAAACGACCTGGACGCAGCAACGCGCTATCCAACACATCCGGACGGTTGGTAGCTGCCATCAGGATCACCCCTTTATCGGTGCTGAAACCATCCATTTCCACCAGCAACTGGTTGAGCGTATTCTCGCGTTCGTCGTTGCCACCTTGAATGCTGTTGCGTCCGCGTGCGCGCCCGATGGCATCAATTTCATCAATGAAGACAATACAAGGGGCTTTTTCCCGAGCTTGCTTGAACAAATCCCGCACCCGCGAGGCACCTACGCCGACAAACATTTCAACAAAATCAGAACCCGAAATTGAGAAGAACGGTACACCTGCTTCTCCCGCTACGGCTTTCGCCAACAAAGTTTTACCAGTTCCCGGAGGACCAACAAGCAATACCCCTTTTGGAATTTTGCCACCCAGCGCGGTATATTTTTTCGGATTTTTTAAAAAGTCCACCACTTCCATCACTTCTTCTTTGGCTTCGTCCAAACCTGCTACATCCTGAAAAGTGATGTTGACCTTCATATTTTGATCGAATAACGTTGCTTTCGACTTTCCAATGTTGAAAATTTGCGCACCTGGACCTGCTCCACCGCCGCTCACTCGACGCATGATAAACACCCAAATCAGAATAATCAACGCAAACGGCACGAGCCAGCTCAGCAGTTGCGGTATCCAGTTCGTTTTAGTAATTGCCGTTGCGTACACAATTTCTTCCTGTGGAATGCCCGCTTTGACTTGCCGACTTTCTACAAATTGCAGAAACGCATCCACAGAAGCCACTTCCATCCAGTAGTGGTAGCGGTCGCCACTCAAATTGCTCTTGGCAGCATCAGAGTATTGCGACTCATCCAGCACAGTCGGTTTTAAATAGATGTAAGCCGTATTTCGGTTGAGAATTTCTATTCTTTCTACGTCTTGGTCTTTCAGCATTTGCTCCAACCGGTTCATGGTAATCTGCTCTTTCTGCGCGTCCATCGTGCTATAAATCTGAAGCGCTAGCAGTACCAACACAATAATGCCATAGATCCAAAACGTATTAAACCCACCGCCACTTGGTTTGCCTTCCTTGTTGTTATTATTATTGTTGTTTTCCATCTAAAATACACTTTTGCGAATTGACATCTAAAAAGACTCCTTCTGGATAGAAACGCAAGGAACGCCATTTCGTTGTCGTTTCTAGACAAATAGCCTCATTTAAACTATAAATTTTCATATTCCGTTGTGATAGCATCGCCCCACAAATCCTCTAATTCGTAGAAACTACGCGTCTCTTTGTGAAAAATATGTACCACCGTGGAGAAATAATCCATACAAATCCAGCGGGCATTGCGTTGCCCTTCCACATGGGCAGGTTTGGTGCCTGCTTCTTCCTTCAAACGCCGGTATATATTGTCAGAAATTGCTTTCACTTGCGTAGTGGATTCGCCCTCGCAAATGATAAAGAACTCGGCAGGAGCGTCTTCCAACTTTCGCAAATCCATTTTTACAATATTTTTTCCTTTGATGTCCTGAATGCTATCAATGATCAGGCTGTTGGCTTCTTCTGCGGAAAGCTTCCGCGGCATTACATTAACTTGTGAATTCAAATCGAGATTTTATTAGTTTTGCAAATATGATTTGACAATTTTAATATTAGGCGTTTAAAGGATAAAAAGTTTAATTGCTGTATAATTTATACCTCCTGACGCCTCAATTTTTATAACAAAATAAAAATACTAAAAAAACTTTAAATTGCATATAGAAAACACACTTTTTGTTGGAAAGGTTCTTCTTCATTTTGAAGAACTCGCCTCCACCAACGATTATGCAAATGAATTGCTATCAAAAAGCAAACCAATAGAAGGAACTGTCATTTCGACCTTTCGCCAAACGGCAGGTAGAGGACAAATTGGCAGCAAGTGGGAAAGCGAACCCGACAAAAATCTTTCTTTCAGCACGATTCTTTACCCGACTTTTCTGTCGCCACGCGAACAATTTTGGCTCAACATTGCTGTTTCGCTGGCGGTGCGCGCTTTTGTTGCAAAGTACACCGAAAAAGTGGTAAAAATCAAGTGGCCCAACGACATCTATGTGGAAAACCGAAAGATTTGTGGCATTTTAATTCAAAATTCGATAACGTCCCAGTTTTTGCAATCCAGCATTATTGGCATCGGTGTAAATGTTAATCAAACTTTTTTTTCTGAAAATGCGCCCAATGCTACTTCATTGGCACTGGAAACCGGACGCGCGTTCTCCCTCCATGAACTCCTCGAAAGCCTTTGTCAACAACTTGAAAAACAGTATTTGCACTTGAAAAATTCCCCAGAACGCCACACTTTGCACAAAAAATATCTATCGCATTTTTATCGCTACCAAACACTCACTGATTTTCGCCACGCGGATGGCAGCATTTTTCGAGGCACGATCATCGGCATCAATGAAATTGGTCAGTTGTTAATTGAAGTCAATGGGCAATTAGAAGCCTTTAATATCAAGGAAATAACCTTTTTATAAATATTTTTAATTTAATATTTGATATTTTTTATTTTCCAGTGTACTCCAAGGGGGCATGACCCATTGAATAACGAAAAAATACAAAACAACTCATGAACGTACAAATTGTAACGGTCGGCGACGAAATTCTCATCGGTCAAATCATAGATACCAATTCTGCCTGGATGGGGCAACAGCTCAACCTGATCGGCGCGCGTGTAGTAAAAAAAGTAGCCATCGGCGATGTGCATTCTGAAATCATCAACGCCATTTCAGAAGGTTTAACCAATGCCGATATTGTACTGATGACGGGCGGTTTGGGTCCTACCAAGGACGATATTACCAAAAAAGCCATCGCTGATTTTTTTGGGGTGCAACTGCAACTCCACCAACCCACCTACGACCAAATCAAGCGTTTTTTTGAAAAATTGGGTCGGAATATCCACGAAGAAGCCTTACAAACACAGTGTTTAATGCCTACGAATGCCACGCTACTGCCCAACAAAATGGGCACGGCACCGGGTATGTGGTTTGAAAAAGATGGCAAAGTGCTGGTGTCCATGCCTGGCGTGCCTTACGAAATGGAATACTTGATGGAACATGAGGTGCTACCGCGCCTGAAAACGCATTTTCCCGGCAAACCCATTGCGCATCGCACGCTGCTGACCGTTGGGGAAGGCGAATCGAACATTGCCAAGCGAATCGAAGCTTTTGAAGATAGCCTTCCAGCAAACATCAAACTTGCGTACCTCCCTGCGATGGGGCAGGTGCGGCTGCGGCTCACCGGCACTGGCGACGATGAATCTGCATTGCAACATCAATTGGATGCAAAAGCAAAAGAATTGGAGAAGTTGATTCCTGAATTGGTTTTTGGATACGGAGATGTATTGTTGGAGCAAGCCATTGGAGAAATGTTGCGCGTGCGTCAACTCACGCTTGGCACTGCCGAAAGCTGCACGGGCGGCTATGTGGCGCATCGCATCACAAGCATTCCTGGGTCATCCGATTACTTTCAGGGCAGTGTTGTTTCTTATTCTAATGAATTGAAAATGAATCTCTTGCATGTAAATGCTGAAACCCTCGATCAATATGGCGCTGTGAGTGAGCAAACCGTGCAGGAGATGGTACAAGGGGCTTTGGATGCGCTGAATGTGGACATTGCCATTGCAATTTCAGGCATTGCAGGTCCTGGCGGAGGAACACCCGAAAAACCAGTGGGTTTAATTTGGCTTGCCATTGGCAATCGGCAAAACATTCAAACGCGCAAGGTACAAAGCGGTCGGGATCGCTTGAAAAATATTCAATACGCCGGCACGATGGCGCTCAATCTTATTCGGCAATTTTTGCAAACAAATTACAAATTGTAAGGCACTGATTTTTATAGAGGATGATTTGGCGTTTTGCGATTGGATGAGAGGCGCGTTTTTCCGATTTGATTAAAACGCAGGGCGGTCGCCTGGCATTGGCATTTTTAGGCGCACATTTGTTCAATATTATTTGGACATTGCTTTGGGCGTATTTGTTATTTGGAGGTGTTTTGATGGCACTATCTGTAATCAATGGATAAAGAAGCGCTTTTTTGCATTATCAATTTTTGAAATGAGCATTTTGTATTTATCGGGCATAGCTGTTTTTGATCAATTAATCATCGAAGTGCTCGCGCTGAGTTGGGTGGATTGGGTAGTGACTATCACCGCACTGATTTACGTGGTGCTGGCAGCGCGGCAAAATGTGTGGGGTTGGGTGTGGGGCATTGTAAGTTGCGGATTGTGGGCGTATGCCTCCTTCTTTTTTTATCACCTCTGGTTGGACGCCTTGTTACAAATTTTTTATGTGATAATGGGCATCGTAGGCATTTATAAATGGATTGGAAAAAGAGAGAAAGCGGGCTCGCAAGAGCGTAGGGTAGTGAGGGAATTGCCGATTACCGCGTTGACAGCCAGGCAGCATGTGTGGATCATCCTGGGCGGTTCGGCGCTTGCGCTTGTGTTTGGCTATTTTTTTGATGTTTATACACCGGCAGCCGCTACGTACCTGGATGCGTTTGTGACCATCTTTTCAATTATCACCACCTTTTTATTGGTACAAAAAAAACTAGAAAATTGGGTGTATTGGGTAGTCATTGACGTGGCAAGTGTGTATTTATTTGCATCGAGGGGTGCTTACTTATTTGCTATTATCATGTTTATTTATACTATAATTGCAGCGAATGCTTTTTTGCAATGGAGAAAATCAGCAACGCTTAAATAATAACGGATAACATTATGCTTGCATTTTTTGTCATTATTTAAATATAGTCTAAATAACATAAAAGTTAGAACTTTATTTCGCCTTTTCCGATCTTTTACCGGTAAAACATTTATATATTTGCGGTGCTTTGAAAAAAGCATTTTTTTAATGATTTACCTTGAAAATCAAGCATTCCAGATAAATTCGTATGGAAAACAGAATCTTCAGTGGTTTCTACTTTTTTGTGCTGGTGCTTTTAGGAAATGCGCCAATCTTCGCACAGGGCAGCACCTTTAGCAATAACTACCTGATTTATGGGTTTTTAGCAATTATTGCCATTTTAATCGTCGGCTTGGTCGTACAAGTATCGAATAATTTTCTGGGAGTGGAGGCTACCTTACCGGGGCTTACTAAAAATGGTGCCAGTTTTGCGCCGGGTGCGCCTGGTTATGCCGGCAGTGCTCCGGTAAAATCGCTAAAAAGAGGGTTAAATATTCTCTTGCAAGGAGACGCTCCATTGACTATAAATACTGATATTCAGACAAATACATATGCTATTCAACCGGCTAATTTCTTAGGCATGTCGCCTATACCAAAAGTAGAGGTTGAAGTAGGGCAGAATGTGGCGGCGGGAGATGTGTTGTTTTATGACAAAAAACGCCCTGAAGTGAAATACGTTGCACCGGTGAGCGGGGAGGTGATTGCTGTAAACCGAGCTGACAAGCGTGCGATCAGAGAAATCGTTATTCTGGCAGACAAAACCATGAAATATCGCGAATTGCCAGCTTTCAGTCCTGAAACGGAAACACGCGAGGCTTTGGTGAACTTTTTGCTAGAAACCGGCGGCTGGTCTTTGTTGGTACAGCGTCCTTTCGATGTCGTGCCTGATCCGAAAGATTTGCCACGCGATATCTTTGTTACTACTTTTGATACAGCGCCATTGGCACCCAACCTGAATTTTGTCGTGCAAGGGAAAGAAGCCGCATTTCAGCGCGGTTTAGACATTTTGAAAAAACTGACCAACGGCAAGGTTTATCTTGGTTTGGATGCCAGAGGCAAAGAAGCGCCATCAACTGTATTTACCAATGCGCAAGGAGTTGTGAAGACTTGGTTTAAAGGAAAGCACCCAGTTGGAAACGTTGGCGTGCAAATTCACCATACGGCTCCAATTAAGCCGGGTGACCGTGTTTGGACTGTGAATGTACAGGATGTCATCACTTTAGGTGCATTGCTGACCGAGCGTCGGTTCAATGCAGAAAGAGTGGTAGCACTGACCGGTGCAGAGTTGAAAAAGCCAACATATGTGCACACTTACATCGGTGCGAGTATTGCCGATCTGGTAAAAGACAATCTGACCAACGAAAAAGTACGTTTCATTTCTGGAGATGTATTGTCGGGCAAGCAAAAAGCGGCGGATAGTTTCTTGAATTTCCACGACGATCAGCTAACCGTAATAAAAGAAGGGGATTATTTTGAATTGTTTGGCTGGTTGGTTCCAAAATTCACACCAACTGGTTCCAGAGCTTTTCCAAACGTTTTATTCCCAAACATCCGTTTCCGTGCCAACACGAATACCCACGGCGAGGAGCGTGCTTTTGTAATGAGCGGACAGTACGAGGAAGTGATGCCAATGGATATTTATCCGATGCACTTGATGAAGGCCATTTTGACTAATGATTTTGAGCGAATGGAAGGCTTGGGTATTTACGAACTGAGTGAAGAAGATGTAGCTTTGTGCGAATTCGTTTGTACCTCCAAGCAGCCTATCCAGGAAATTTTGCGCGAGGGCTTGAATAAAATGCACGAACAAAGCTAAGAGGAACGAATTGGCGCTCCTGTGATTTTCAATCGTGGGGCGTTTGCTTTTTTTGAATTTGATTAAATTAGAATTTCTTTCTGACATATGAGCGCATTGCTGAATTTTCTAAAAAGAATAGAACCGAAGAAAGGAACCATTCTTCACACGGCATACGATGCTTTTTTTACATTTGCCTACACGCCCGATGAGGTGACGAAAGGCGGGGTGCACATTCGCGATGGCATGGACCTCAAGCGCACGATGGTGCAGGTGGTGATTGCGTTGCAATTATGCTACATTTTTGGCACGTACAATATAGGGCATCAGCATTTCTCCGCTTTGGGGCTGTACGAAGGCTTCTTCGATGGTTTCCATCTCAAGTTGGTGTATGGATTCATTCAATTGCTGCCTATCTGGATTGTATCACACGTAGTGGGTTTGGGTATTGAATTTTTCTATGCCTACAAAAAAGGACATGCCGTGGAAGAAGGCTATTTGGTGACAGGAGCTTTGATTCCTTTGATTATGCCACCCGATATTCCAATGTGGATTTTGACGCTTTCCATCGTCTTTGCGGTTATTATTGGCAAAGAGGCTTTCGGCGGTACGGGTATGAATATTTTGAATATTGCCCTGCTGGCGCGGGTTTTTGTATTTTTTGCTTATCCTTCCTACATCTCTGGCGATGAAGTTTGGATCTCCGGCATTGAAAAAACAGCGGCTGGCTATGTCGGTACAGATTACAACTGGGCACATGGTTTGTTCGACTCGATTTTTAAAGGATTAGGTTGGGCAACGTTCGGCGAAGGCGGGCAGGCAGTTGTAGATGGCTATACAGGTGCAACGCCCTTGTCGCTGGCTTACCAAGGTGGCTTAGAAGAAGTAACGGCGGTGTATAGCGCTAGTGATATGTGGTGGGGCAACATTCCCGGCTCCATTGGCGAAACGAATAAACCTTTCATTATCATTGGTGCATTGTACCTTATTGCGATTGGCATTGCCAGCTGGCGCATTATGATTTCGATGTGCTTAGGTTTGATTGTCACCGGTTTGCTTTTCAACCTGTGGGGTGCGAATCCTTATCTTCAACTACCTTGGTACTATCACTTCTACATGGGTAGCTTCCTGTTTGCAATGGCATTTATGGCAACCGATCCTGTGACGGCTTCTACTACCAATCGTGGCAAGTGGTACTATGGTTTTTTCATTGGCGTGGTGGGTATGATTATTCGGGTACTGAATCCTGCTTATCCAGAAGGTTGGATGTTGGCAATTTTGTTTATGAACGTATTTGCACCGCTGATTGATTACTTCGTATTGCAATCGAATATACGTCGTCGTTTGAAAAAAGATAATAATGTAACCATTCCGACAACATCGGCAATTACGCCAACAAACGCCTCTGCTGCGGCGAACTGAGAGTGGTTTTTATTGTTCAAATTTTAAAGTTGGAAATTCATGGATTCTACTAATTATATTGTCAAATTCACCTTGGTAATGACCGTTATCGCTGCATTAATGTTGGCAGGCATGTTTTATGCCACTAAACCTGCAGCGGACAAAAACGAAGTTGCCTTTAACAAACGAGCGATTCTATCCGCCGTTGGAGGTTACTTGGACAAGCCATTGGTTCAAATGAGCAATGAGGAAGTTATTCAAGTATTCAGCAATCAAATGGAACAGCGAGTAGTTAATATGAAGGGCGAATTGCAGGAAGGCATGCTCGCAGAAAAGGTTGACCTCGCGCAAGAGAAGAAAAAGCCAGAAGCAGACCGTTTACTCCCTTTGTATATTTTCACGGCTAAAGATGGACAAAAATATTATTTATTGTCTATGCGTGGCAATGGTCTTTGGGATGAAATCTGGGGTACTTTGGCATTGAAACAAGATTTAAAAACTTTGGCGGGTGCTTCCTTCGATCATAAAGGGGAAACGCCTGGGTTGGGTGCAGAAATCAAAGACAATCCAAAATTTCCGGCACAATTCATAGATAAGAGCATTTATACGGATGCAGGTGAGTTTGTTTCGGTAATTGTACGAAAAGGAGGTGCCAGAGATAAACAACATGAAGTGGATGCTATTTCTGGCGCAACGATTACCAGCGATGGGGTTACGAGGATGATTGAAAAAGGCTTTCAAAACTATCAACCGTATCTGGACAAATTGAAAGCAGAAAACAATGCTAGTACAAGCATGAGATAGTTTTAAGATTGACAAATTATATAAAAAGCGAAATATCATGGCGGAAATAAATGTGCAAACGGCTCCCGCGCCAATAAAAGAAAAAGAGCCCTTTTTTGGTAAAAAAGAGCGCAAATTATTAACGGATCCGTTCAACGATAACAACCCCATTACCGTGCAGATTTTGGGCGTTTGCTCGGCATTGGCGGTAACTACTCAAGTTTATCCTTCTTTGGTAATGGCAATTGCAGTAACTTTAGTAACGGGTTTTTCTAACCTGGCTACATCTGCGGTGCGCCAATACATTCCAAAGCAGGTGCGAATGATTGTGCAATTGGTCATCATTGCTACTTTGGTAACAGTCGTAGAGTTAATTCTGAAAGCTACGGTTTATACCGTTTGGAAACAATTGTCGGTTTTCATTGGCTTGATTATCACCAACTGTATTGTAATGGGACGCCTGGAAGCTTATGCGATGGCGAACAAACCCTGGCGCTCTTTTCTGGATGGCATTGGCAATGGCTTGGGCTATGGTGCCATTTTGGTTATCTTGTCATTGATTCGGGAGCTTTTTGGAAAAGGTTCTTTGTTTGCGGGCAGCGCCATCGAAATGAAAATCATCGGTCCGTCCGCCGATTACTGGGTCAACACGACTGCTGATGGTAGCTGGTTTAGTTGGTATAGCAATAATGGTTTAATGGTATTGCCAGCTTCCGCTTTATTTTTAATTGGCATTATCATCTGGATTCAGCGTGCTATGAATCCGAAATTAGTGGACGTTTCGTAAATGTGCAAAAACTTAGCAACATCGAGCAATAATCAATTGACAATAATCAATTCAAAATAAATGGAAGCATTAAATGTCATTATACGTTCCGCCTTTATTGAAAACATGGTGCTCTCTTATTTTTTGGGCATGTGTTCTTTTCTGGCGGTTTCTAAAACTGTAAAAACTGCAATAGGTTTGGGTGTGGCGGTCATTTTTGTACAGGTGATTACCATTCCGGTGAACTGGCTGATTAGTGAATATTTGTTGAGTGAGCGCGGCATTTTTGGTGTAGATCTCACCTTCTTGCGTTTCATTCTTTTTATTTCCACGATTGCCGCAATGGTGCAGTTGGTAGAAATGGCGGTGGAGAAATTTTCCCCTTCACTCTACAACGCACTGGGTATTTTCTTGCCATTGATTACGGTAAACTGCGCGATTTTGGGCGGTTCGCTGTTTATGATTACTCGTGAATACAATTTTACTAATTCTGTGGCATATGGTTTCGGCAGTGGTTTTGGCTGGGCATTAGCCATTATTGTAATTGCAGCCATTCGCGAAAAAATGCAATACTCCAATGTGCCGCCGGCGTTGCGGGGCTTAGGCATGGCATTTATCCTAACTGGGTTGATGGGAGTTGCGTTTATGAGTTTGATGGGTATTGATACTGCCTTCATTTTAGGATTGAATAAATAATTTTTGTAACGCATAAGTGGTTTAAAGTATGATTTTATTAGCATCCACTATCGTTAATATTTTGTTGGCGATAGCCGTATTTAGCGGAGTGATACTGCTTCTAGCCTATATGTTGATCATTGCAAAACAGAAGCTGGTAGCACAAGGCGAAGTGAAAATTATCATCAATGGTGACGAGGAACATCCGCTGCTGGTGAAGCCAGGCTCTTCGCTGCTTTCTACGCTTTCTGATAAAAATATCTTCCTGCCTTCTGCTTGCGGGGGCGGCGGTACCTGCGCCATGTGCGAATGCCATGTGGACACTGGCGGTGGCGATGTATTGCCGACCGAATTGAACCACCTCACCCGCAAGGAAGTTGCTGAACACAAGCGGCTTGCTTGCCAGGTGAAAGTGCGGCAGGACATGCACATTCGGGTACCGGAAGAAATTTTTGGTATCAAAAAATGGGAATGCGAGGTTGTTTCCAATTACAACGTTGCTACGTTTATTAAAGAATTTGTGGTGAAGCTGCCAGAGGGCGAAATCCTGGAGTTTGAATCGGGAGGATACGTGCAAATTGACGTGCCGGTGATTGAATGTGATTTCAAAACAATTGACATCACTTCGCACCCACGTATGGGCAAGAAGCCAGATGAATTCCAACCGGACTGGGATAAGTTCAAACTGTGGAATTTGAAAATGAAAAACGAAGAACCACAGTTTCGGGCGTACTCCATGGCGAACCACCCCGCCGAAGGAAACATTGTGATGCTGAATATTCGTATTGCAACGCCACCTTGGGATAGAGCTGCGAATAACTGGATGCAAGTGAATCCGGGTGTGTGCTCTTCTTACGTGTTCACGCGCAAGCCAGGCGACAAGGTGACGATTTCGGGTCCTTACGGTGAATTTTTCATCAAGCCGACGAAGAAGGAAATGGTCTATATCGGGGGTGGTGCAGGTATGGCACCGCTGCGGTCGCACATTTTCCACCTTTTCCATACGCTGAAGACGAAAGATCGAAAAGTTTCTTATTGGTATGGTGGTCGTTCGCTGCGCGAATTGTTCTACACCGAAGACTTTACTACTATTGAAAAGGAATTTCCGAATTTCTCCTACCATATTGCATTGTCAGAGCCACTGCCAGAAGACAACTGGACGGGCATGACGGGCTTTATCCACCAGGCTTTGTTTGATAATTATTTGAAAAACCATCCAGAGCCGGAAGAGGTTGAATACTATCTATGCGGTCCACCTATGATGTTGCAGGCTGTAATGAAGATGCTTGACAACTTGGGTGTACCAGAAGAAAATATTGCTTTTGACGATTTTGGAAGTTGATATAAATTTCAAAATAATTGTAATGGTAGAAGCCTGTCCAAATCAGACAGGCTTTGTTTTTATAATTAAAAAGGTTACTTCACTTTTCCTAAAATCCAGCCGATCACGCCGCCGGCGAGCGTTCCGATTGTAGTATTTCCTATAATATCAAAAAGCAGCATTTGAACCGTCATCCCGGAAAAAGTAGCGAACATCCACATATCAAACCAAAGAATAATCAGAAAGACAATCCACGCCGCCGCCTTTAAACCTCCAGTAAAAGTGCTGATTCCCAATTTACTAAGTATTAATGAAAGCAACAATGCCATTGCAATATTGGCAAAAACAATGAATTGCATAGGTGGCACCGGATGTGCGCAAGCTTCAAATGCTTTCATAAATTCCGCCATCGGCGCTGCTAAAAGAACTCCAAAAATGAGTCCGCCGAGCAAAAAGAGCGCCACAGCGCCCGCCAGGGTTGAAAGAAGAATTTTCTTTATCATAGTATAATGCTTTGAATCTTTTATGAAAAGTATTCGGTAATTTTATTAATAAAATTACATTTTTTTAATAATAATTGGTAGTGTTAAAAATTAACTGATAAGGCTTAGATTGTATTGAAAAGCC
>CAZFBN010000089.1:0-23359 GCA_964517145.1 uncultured Saprospiraceae bacterium | reverse complement strand
CATTGCCACTTCTGATCCAAACTACTTTTGGCGGATATCCATACTTATTTAACAAATGATAAAAGTCTGCGTCTTTTGTTATAATAGAAAAGTTATTTGTTTTTGCAAACTCAAATATTTCCTGGTCAGAAACTTTATCTAAATTTAAATTATAAACATGTTGACTTCCAGGAAAAACACCGGCGATTTTCGTTGCTATTTTTGGAGACAAGTTGTTGTCAATCAAAAACATAGCGTACTAAGCTGCATGGCTGATTAACACCAATTTATGCTTCTCGGCATCGGCGGCGTAAGCCAAAGCTGCTAAAATATCTTCCTGGGTAAGTTGAGGAAAATCCTCTAAAATCGCTTCTATTTTCATGCCTGCTGCCAAATAACTCAGTATATCATAAACGGTGATTCGCATGCCTCGAATACATGGTTGTCCGCTTCGTTTACCAGGCTCTATTGTAATATAATTTTGATAATCTATCATTGGCTGCCTCTTTCTCCAAATGTACAACTAAATCTGGTAATAAGAACGATACCATTGTACGAAACGTTCAATCCCCGTCTGCACGGTCGTTTCGGGTTTATACCCCAAATTTTCTACCAAGTCAGTCACATCCGCAGCTGTCGCCGCTACGTCGCCAGGCTGGATGGGGAGGAATTCTTTTTCAGCGGTTTTGCCCAGGTTTTGTTCTATGGCTTCAATAAAATCGAGGAGTTTCACTGGGTTTTGATTGCCAATATTATACACTTTATAGGGTGCTTTGGAAGTCGAAGGATCGGGTGCAGTTGGATTCCAGTGCGCATTGCCAGCCGGCGG
Source organism: uncultured Saprospiraceae bacterium (assembly GCA_964517145.1). Lineage (GTDB taxonomy): Bacteria > Bacteroidota > Bacteroidia > Chitinophagales > Saprospiraceae > JADJNW01. The sequence continues at coordinate 22,551 of CAZFBN010000089.1, read as the reverse complement.
ATGGTCAATGACGCGCACCACGCCTTCTACAATATCATCAATGTAAGTGAAATCGCGCACCATATTGCCATGGTTGAACACTTGAATAGGCTTGTTTTCTAAAATGGCTTTGGTAAATAAAAACAGCGCCATATCGGGACGTCCCCAGGGACCATATACCGTGAAAAAGCGCAAACCGGTAGTCGGCAAGCCAAACAAATGGCTGTACGTATGCGCCATCAGCTCGTTGCTCTTCTTACTGGCAGCATAAAGCGACACCGGATGATCCACATTATCGGAAGTGGAAAAGGGCATTTTTTCGTTCAAGCCATACACACTGGAGCTGCTGGCATACGCCAAATGCTTCACGCCATGATGCCGACAGGCTTCAAGAATATTGATAAATCCTACAATGTTGCTGTCAATGTACGCTCTTGGATTGACCAGGCTGTAACGCACGCCGGCTTGAGCGGCGAGGTTGCACACAGCGTCGAATTGTTCTTTGGCGAAGAGATTATTCAGGGCTTCGTGGTCTTCGAGGGCTAATTTTATAAAGCGATGATTCGCGTACTTTTCACTGTTTAATAGGGTATTATAATCTATTTTTTCTTTAATAAAACCAGCGTATTTCAGCCGATCATATTTCAGATTTGTATCATAATAGTCATTAATTACATCCAACCCAACTACCTCATCGCCGCGCTCCAAGAGTCGGTTGGCGAGATGAAAGCCGATGAATCCTGCGGTACCGGTTATTAATATTTTCATATTCTAAATTGCCGGAGTGTAATGTTTGGATTTAAATGGATGATCGCTTAAAGGCAACGCAGCCAATGGATGGTAATCGCCTTGCAAACCAAGGGGTTTTGCTTCCCGAATTTTATAAACAGTTTCAATGGCAGTGCCAGCATCGTCCAAGCCAAAGCCATTTCCTGATAAAATATCCTGATAACTCAACGTATGCAAATCGGTAAAGCCTTCACTGAATTCAATCGCTTCGCCGTTCATTGTCAGCGAACGATAGGTGCGTCCATTTTTTAATTTGACCTCCACCGGCAAAGTATCGGCATTGATACTCAAAAACCAGCGTACCCGCGCTTTTTCCAATTCCAGGTAGCCCGCCGCGCGGTCGTGGGTGTGCAGGTGTACCACATTTTGCAAGACTTCCCCAAAAATCCAGGTCAACATATCAAAAAAATGAACGCCGATATTGGTGGCAATGCCACCCGATTTGCTTACATCGCCTTTCCAACTGGTATAATACCAATTGCCGCGGGATGTAATATAAGTCAAGTCTATATCATATTTCTCCTCGGAAAAAGAAGATTCTATTTTGTTTTTTAGTGCAACTATTGCAGGATGTAATCTTAATTGTAAAATGGTATAAATTTTTCTGCCGGTTTCTTTTTCAATTGTCTGCAAAGCCTCTAAATTCCAGGGATTCAGTACCAGTGGCTTTTCGCAAATGACATCTGCCCCCAATCTTAATCCAAAGCGAATATGCGCATCGTGCAAATAATTCGGTGAGCATACGCTTAAAAAATCAATTGGATTGCCATTTCTTTTTTGTTTTTCCAAATGCCGGTCAAAGCGTTCAAACTCGGTGAAAAAATCTGCTTCCGAGAAATAACTATCGAGAATACCCACGCTATCCGTTTTGTCCAGCGCGGCAACTAGATTATTTCCGGTCTCTTTAATGGCTTTCAAATGCCGAGGTGCAATATACCCGCCCACGCCGATCAACGCAAAATTTCGGAAGTCGGAAGTCGGAAATCGGAAATCGGAAGTTGAGCTTGGTTGCTTAGGTTGGCTCAAGGTTTGTGCTTTCTAGCTTTCGCTTTTTTTATTAAACTTACAATGATAGCAGTGATTTCATTCGCCTCTTTGAGCAAAACTTCTGCTTCATTTGTTAAACCCCATTTTGCGTCTCTAATTAATTCTAGCCAGTAAACAGATTCGTCTGCTTCTTCCTCTGATATTCCAAGTTTGGACAGGTATTCAGCATCGGAACGTCCTCTTTTAGCAGAGCGGTAATTCGCACCTATTGATGAACAAGAACGCACCAGTTGATTCTTAATATTTCTTGCTGCGGCATTTGGCGGCAATTTTTCGACAAATTCAAAAGTTGAAAGAACAAAAAGCTTAATTCGTTCACTTAAATCATAGGGTTTATCCACTCGTAATTCTTTGTCCACTGCTTTAAATTTCCGACTTCCCACTTCCGACTTCCCACTTCCGACTTCCGACTTCCCACTTCCGACTTCCCACTTCCGACTTCCCACTTCCCACTTCCGACTTAACCCTTTACTACTGTTTCATTTTTTAAATAATACCGTTCGCCATTTCCCGAACACACCGCTTCTCCATTCTCATCAAAGCGCAAGCGCTCGCCGTACTCGCTCATCCAGCCGATCTGCCGCGCGGGATTGCCCACCATCAAAGCATAAGGCGGCACTTCTTTTGTTACCACTGCACCTGCGCCGATAAAGGCATAAGCTTCAATGTTATAACCGCACACAATCGTCGCATTCGCACCAATGGTCGCCCCTTTGCGTACAATGGTTTTCATATATTCCTGCTTGCGGTTCACTGCGCTGCGCGGATTATAGACATTGGTAAACACCATCGAAGGTCCCAAGAATACATCATCTTCACAAATCACCCCTTCGTAGATCGACACATTGTTCTGCACTTTGACATTGTTGCCCAGCACGACGCCGTTTGCTACAAATACATTTTGACCCAAACTACAATTTTCACCAATTACCGCCTGTGGCATCACATGACAGAAGTGCCAGATTTTGGTGCCTGCGCCGATGGTAGCGCCGTTGTCGAGGATGGCAGTGGGATGAACATAGTAATCATTGGGTTGAAGGGTTGAAGGGTTGAAAGGTTGATAAGGAACTTCTGGTTCGCTTACTCTATTATTTTGAGAATCACGCAGTGCATTTAACTGATTGGCTATAGCCAAAATTTGTTTTCTAAATTCTGAAAGATGCCCTTCTGCGATATAGTTTAGCTGGTTGGAAACAAGCAATTGGCTTAATACTTCCATCAAACTACCGTAAGCAATCTCCGTAAAACGTGCTTGTTCTTTATTTGAAATACGCCCAACCCCTTCTGCTAAATTGGAACTTACGGACACTATCGCCCGTCTGATTTGACTTGTTAAACCATACAACTCTTCTTTTGGAAAACCACCCGTCACCTGATAAATCTGTTTTGTTAGATTCATCACATCCTCCCAGACCCTCAACCGTTCAAATGAAAATTGATACCCCATCTCTCTTTCAACCTATCAACCCATCAACCTTTCAACCTATCAACCCTTCAACTCCCAAAAACGGCTTCGCCGCTGAAAGGTCGCAACGACTTTCCAAACTCAAAAAATTCAATTTTAAATACAAACACTTCAAAAAATACAATCTATAATTCCCTGCTAAACAGGCAATTTTTGACATACTATTTTCCTTATCAACCCTTCAACCTATCAACTTTTCAACCTAAATATTCACCATCCAAAACTAGCGCTTGCTTCATTCCTCACTACTGCCCTCCTGCCCGTTTTGCGCAACAGCGCCGGATCAACCGTCATGCGCAGTGAGTAGCCAAGATTTTCTAACTCGATCACCAGATTTTTTTCATTTTCCGCACTCACCAACCAGCCCTTCAAACCGGTCAAATTGCCACCAATGATTTCCACCTCATCGCCCATTTGATAGCTCCCCTCCTGCACTTCCACCTCTTGCTTTTCGCCGATCACTCGTTTCATAATTTCAATCTCCGCTTCGGGAATGGCGATCAGGTCTTTGGCAATTTTGACAAAATTCACTACATCCGGCGTTTCGAGCACCGGCACGTATTGTTTTTTAACAATTTTGGTAAAAATGTAAGAACTAATTAGTGGAATTTCCACGTGTTTTATCTTGCGCTGGTAGCGACGCGTATAGGATTGCAAAGGCAAAAACACTTCGATGCCTCGGTCGTGGAGTTGCTTTCGCACCAATTTTTCGCGGCGGAATTTGGTATAAACCGCAAACCAACGCGCTTCGCTGTCGTCTAGCTGATTGATATGGGTCGGCAGTTGAGCCCCCTTTTTCTGATCCGCTACAAGATTAGCCAGCATTTTAGCATTTCCATTTTTTGGCTCCATAGGGTTATCTTTTTACAATCGCCAATAGATCATTCCATTGTCCGTTGGTGGTTGGTACAAACCTTTCAAATCCACCAGAATAGAACATTCGTTTAGAATGGATTTAAAGTAATCCATTGTCAAACTTTTATATTCGTTGTGATTAACTGCCACGATTACCGCGTCGTAACCGTTGGAAATGTTGTCAATTAGTGTGAGCCTATATTCGTGTGCGACTTCGTTTGGTGATGCAAGTGGATCCGTGATGTGCACGTGTATGGAGAAATCCATGAGTTCGCGCACCAAGTCTGCCACTTTCGAGTTGCGAATATCGGCAACATTTTCTTTAAATGTGAATCCCATGACCAAAACTTTTGCACTTTGTGGATTTTTTCCACGTTGGATGAGCATTTGCACCAATTTCTTGGCAATGAATGCTGGCATCCCGTCATTGATGCGCCGACCACTCAGGATCACTTGAGGATCATATCCAATTTGTTTGGACTTGTGTACCAAATAATAAGGATCCACTCCAATGCAATGCCCACCAACCAAACCAGGATAAAATTTTAAAAAATTCCACTTGGTGCCCGCCGCCTCTAGTACCGCTTTGGTGTCAATGCCCATTCGGTCAAAAATGATCGACAATTCATTCATCAGCGAAATATTCAGGTCGCGCTGCGTATTTTCAATCACTTTGGCAGCTTCCGCCACTTTGATGGTGCTGGCTTTATAAACCCCTGCCTGAATGACCGCAGCATACGTTTGGGCAATTTCTTCTGCCGATTTTTCGTCGCTACCCGACACTACCTTCAAAATCTTTTCAACCGTATGTTCTTTATCGCCTGGATTGATTCGCTCCGGCGAGTAGCCAATTTTAAAGTCTTTTCCTAATTTCAAACCCGACAATTCTTCCAAAATAGGCAAGCAGTCTTCTTCTGTGCAACCCGGATAAACCGTTGATTCGTAAATGACGTAATCGCCTTTTTTCAAAATTTTGCCCACCGTGCGGCTAGCGCTCAACACTGGTTTTAAGTCGGGATTTTTATGCTCATCAATGGGCGTAGGCACCGCCACAATATGAAAATGTGCACCGCGCAAATCTTCCGGATTGGCTGTAAAAAGAATATCGGCACCTTCAAAAGCTTCTTTTTCCAACTCGCGCGAAGGGTCAACACATTGCTTCATCATCTCTATGCGCTGCTCATTGATGTCAAATCCAACGACGCTGAATTTTTTAGCAAATATCAATGCTAAAGGCAATCCCACATAACCAAGCCCGATTACGGAAATTTTTTTCTCTTTGTTCAGTAAATCCTGATACATGAGCTTTGAGTTTTTTGAGTCTTGTAAAATAGGTTTGACAAAATTTCAAACCTCAAAATCTTCCTTATTGGAAGAATTCCACCACGGCTCTGCTGATGTAGTCGAGCATTTCCTGATCCAATTCGGTGTGCATCGGCAGCGAAATCACTGCATTACACAGCATTTCTGTTACCGGCAAGGTTTCAAACTGGTTCGCCATACTGCTTTTAAAGGCTTCCTGTTTGTACAAAGGCACCGGATAGTAAATCATGGTCGGAATGCCTCTACTTTGCAGATGCGCCTGCAGCTTGTCGCGCCGACCATCTTTTACCAGCAAAGTGTATTGATGAAAAACGTGTGTGGAATTGTGTTGTCGTTTGGGTGTTTGTAACGCGTTTATTAGTTGGAAAGTGTGATCATAGTGAGCAGCCGCTGCTTGTCGGGCTGCCGCGTATTCGTCTAAGTGTGTGAGTTTCGCATTTAAAATAACGGCTTGTATGGCATCTAATCGAGAATTTACGCCAACCAGATCGTGATAATACCGTCTTACCTGACCATGATTCGCAATCTTGCGGCATTTGTCTGCCAATTCAGAATCATTGGTATAAAGCGCACCGCCGTCGCCGTAAGCGCCCAGGTTTTTAGAAGGATAGAACGAAGTGCAGCCGATGTGACCAATCGTCCCGGTCTTTGCTACCGTGCCATCTGAAAAAATATAATCCGCACCAATCGCTTGCGCATTGTCTTCAATCACCCAGAGATTGTGCTTTTTTGCAAGCGCCATAATTGGCTCCATATCACAGCTTTGCCCAAAAAGATTGACCGGCACAATGGCTTTAGTCTTGGGCGTGATGGCAGCTTCTACAATGTCTGCTGTAATATTAAAGGTGTCCGGATCCACGTCCACCATTGCAGGGCGCAAACCCAATAAAGCAATTACTTCCGCCGTTGCCACATAGGTAAACGCCGGTACAATCACTTCATCGCTAGGTTGTAAATCCAACGCCATCATGGCTATTTGCAACGCATCAGTGCCATTTGCGCAGGTAACGACATGCTTTACACCAAGGTAATTTTCTAAATTTTGTTGAAAAGCCGCTACTTTTGGTCCGCCGATGAAACTTGTCGTTTCCAGCACTTCCTGAATACCCGTATCAATTTCTGTTTTCAACTTGTGATACTGCGTTTTCAGGTCCACCATTTGTATTTGTAGCGTCTTTTCCATGTTATTTTTTCGTTTAGTAAAGAGGTCTGAATTTCCTCTTACACCCTTCTATTTCAATAACCATTCCATCACCCTATTCTCCCATCACCCTATTACCCCATTCCACTATCCCCCAATTTCTTAATCACCTTCCCCGCTATCGTTTCTCCAATTGCCAGCGAAGCCGTCGCTGCCGGTGAAGGGGCATTGCAAACATTGATCACATTGCCATCTTCAAATATTAAAAAATCGTCAATTACATTACCATCTTTATCACAAGCCATTGCGCGCACTCCTGCACCACCCGGATGCAAATCTTCCGATTGAATCTCAGGCACTAATTTTTGCAGCGATGCAACAAAATGCTTTTTAAAATACGAGCGCCGCATCTCTTCTAGCCCATCGCGCCAGTATTTGGCTGCCAATTTCTGAAAACCTCGAAAAGTCAAAGTTTCAAAAAATTCTTTGCCGTCAAAATCCCAACGACTGTAGCCTTCGCGTTTGAAAGCCAGTACCGCGTTCGGTCCTGCCTCGACGCCGCCCTGAATCACCCGCGTGAAATGTACGCCCAGGAACGGAAAATTAGGATTGGGCGTTGGATAAATCAAATTTCTGACCAAATACTGCTTCGCTGACTTTATTTCATAATATTCCCCTCGAAAAGGAATAATCTGAATCTGCCGATGCGCCGCCACAAAAGCCGCCACTTTATCCGAATACAAACCGCTGCAATTCACCACCACACGGGTGTGTATCTCATTTGAATCGCTTATAACGATGTTTTCTGATTCAGATTGCCGAATATCTTGCACTTTTGTGCCAAACAGCGCCGTTGCGCCGCGTTGTTTTATAATTTCCAGGTATTTTTCTGCAACTTGCTTGTAATTAATAATACCTGCCTGCGGCACCCAGATGGCTTCCACTCCTCCCTTTGCATGAGGCTCTATTTCCAACAAGGCTTCCCGATTGATTTTCCGAATGCCCTGCATCTCATTCGCAATGCCGCGCTGCAAAATCTCATCGAGTTTGGCTTGTTCGGCTGCATTCGTCGCCACAATCACTTTCCCGCAGATGTCATGTGGAATGTCGTGCTGTTGCGCAAATTCCAGCATCTGTTTATACCCACGTTGGCAATGCACCGCCCGTGTGCCGCCGGGTTTGTAATAAATGCCCGAATGAATCACGCCGCTGTTATGCCCCGTCTGATGCCGCGCCGCGCCGTCTTCCTTTTCCACCACGCCAATTTTCAAATCTGGTTGCTGTTCCAGCAGTTGGTAAGCCGTTGCCAAGCCAACAATTCCCGCGCCGATCACGACTACGTCGTATTTCATTATTGACTATTTTTCATTTGACGTTCTCTTTCGACGTTGACATTCTTAATTTTAAATATGATACAAAAAGTTTTATTATAAAAATAAGCGATATAGGAACCTCAAATTTCAAATAAAAAATAATAAACGTTTAATCTTTCGACCAGAGCAAAAGCGGCTTTGGATCGTACTTGTCCCATTCCACTTTTTCCGCTTCCGCCTCGGTGTAAATCAAATAGCGAATTCGCCGACTAATCAATGCCTCTACCTTGTCCACCAGATTTAATAAATAGGATTTATCAATATTACCAATAAAAATTAAATCTATAATATTGCTATCCAAGCCTTTAGAAAATTCGCCCACCAAAAAAACCTTGTTCACTTCCCCCATCCGCTGAATCACCTCTTCTACGACTCGATCCAAGCCTACATATTTGAGTAAAATATTGTGTACTTCTTTGAACAATGGATGACGGGTATTTGCCTGAAAAATTTTCTTATTCCCGTCCAACCGAGACTCCAACATTCCCGCTTCCTCAAAGCGATTCAATTCCAACCGAATGGCATTGGAAGATTCCCCAAATTCGCTCTCCAGGCTGCGCAAATAGGCAGTTGTGTTGCTATTCAAAAAGAATTTTAGCAACAATTTAATACGCGTTTTCGAGGATATTAACGTCTCTATCATTGAGTAGCAAAATTACTCAAATTTAAATACTATCCAAATATAAAATCTATAAAATTTTTAGCTGACCTCATTTTTTTAGTATTCGGCGGGATTGGTTTAGTAAGCGTCGTAAAATTTTCAGTATCTTGCCTTATATGAAGTATTTAATCGAAGCGGACATTATTGTTTTTTTGAAACACCTCGTTGCGGCTCTGGAGCCCTTTGCCCAGGCGCAACAAGTGAGCTTGCATTTTCGCTCGGAAGCCCCGCAATTACTGCTTCGTTATCACCCCGAGGAAATTTCTATTGCTTTGACGACCTTGCTCTGCCGCGTCCTCACCTTCACGCCGCAGCGCGAGTCCGTGACGCTGAGCGCTTCGTTGGTAGATTCCGCTCATGCTTTTTACATTCGTTTGCTGTTGGAAAATACCGGCGCTGATTTATCGCGCATCGGCGAGATTACGAAAAGTTGCAAATTCCCGATCAGGGTCACACCCAATGCTGAAAATGGCACCCAATATGAATTGCATTGGCAACTGGAACGCCAGCCCGGTCATTTGCATGAAAATGTTTATCCGAATGCCAACATTCCTCCGCAAATCCGAGGCTTTTATGCTGCCATTCGCAAGCGTTTGCAATCACATTTCACTCATTTAGAAAACAAAATCAGCGCCATCGCTGCCAAGAACCCACAGGATGCGGTCTTTCTGCAAAAGGTGAACGCCATTATTTTAGCCAATCTGGATCAGGAGGATTTTGACGCCAATCGCTTGAGCCGCTCGCTGGCGATGAGTCGCACCCAGCTTTTCCGGCGATTAAAATCATTGATGCAGGAATCGCCCGCTTATTACATTCGTTGTTTTCGTCTGCAAAAAGCGAAGGAAATGTTGGAAACCAGCGATTTAACAGTAGGTGAAGTTGCCTTCAAAACAGGTTTTCAAAGTCAAAGCCATTTTACAAGGGTTTTTATCGAACGCTACGGGGTGCGCCCTTCCGCCTTTCGCCGTCCTGTCAAACCAGAAAGCAACAAATAGGCAAAATCTTGCAACAGATAGGCTAACACGTACTAAATAATTGGGTGTAATTTTGCTGTACAGTAAATAATTATTTCAAAAAAAAACTAAATACCATGGAAAATTTGATGCAAAACAAAGAATTCGTTCTCGAATATTTTAATGCCATCAGCGGCGTAGAAAAAACGCCCGAACTGGTGGGCAAGTACACCACCGACCACGCGCTCATTGAGCACATTGCTTTTTTCGACAGCGTTTTTCCCAAGTATGAATTGTTTGCCGACGAAATTACCGCCGAAGGCAATCGCGTGATCGTGCGCGCCCGCATGACCGGCAAGCACGAAGGTGAATTGAATGGCATCCCGCCCACCTACCGCTTTGTTGACTTTCCTTTTGCAATTGGTTATGAGATTGAAAATCAGCAAATTGTAAGCCATTGGCTCATCGCTGACCAGATGCACCTGCTTGAATTGCTGGGTATTGAAAAAGCGGCAGCGGAGTAACGCGTATTGGCGACTTTAGTCGCCGCCCTATTTATTCATTCGGCGACTAAAGTCACTAGTACAATTCAAAAATTATTTCAACATGAAAAACATTCTTCTATCTATTGCCTTGTTGGCAATGGGGCAGTTCTCCTTTGCGCAAAGCGCTGAAGAAGAGGCCATTAAAAACGTTGTTATCAAAGAAACCTTTAGTTTTTATGGTTGTGATGCCGCCGCCTGGGAAAGCACGATGCTGTCCGTTGAGTACAACACCTGGGCAGTCACTAATTCCAATGATCCTGGCAGCGCGGCTACTGGTAAGGGTTTAAATTTTATCAACAACATGAAAAGCTATCTGAGTAGCGAGCGCTGTAAAAAATCCGAACCCAACATCAAATACAGTGATTGGAACATTCAGATACGCGGCAACGTAGCTTGGGCGGCTTATAAAGAGCGCATCACCATGCGCAATGACACGGAAATAGACGCTTACACGATGAAAATTCTTGAAAAACAAAATGGTGAGTGGAAAATAAGCGCCACCAGTTCGGTTTGGGATTTTAATCACGCCAGCAAGCCCTGGAATCCGAAAGCCAAAAATTAAACTTCAGCAAATTGCGCAGTCGCTATAAGCCAAAGGGTTGCAGCGGCTTTTCTTTTTAACAAACTGCCTTCATTTTCCATAATTACACCTCAAAACATTTTTTGTATATTACAAATATTTCCTAACTTGTTGCCACGATAACTACCTGTAAGACAAGCACTATTTACCCAGTATCCTGACCCAGAGCAATACCCTTCGCTACATCCGCCGCCCTGCTACGCCATCCACCGATTCTGTACCTATTCCCTTTTTTTTAATGATTTTCTAAACCCCAAACCTCATGTCTTTCGTTTTTCATGTCCAATACAAAATAGACTTTGCTCACGCACCCGCCAGTGGCGCGATGGTAAGTTTCGATTTTCAACAACCAAATCGTCACTACTTCCCGCCCTCCGGCTTTTTGTACCTCAATATGCTGACCCCTCCTCCTGCAGAGGCTGTAAAATCATCGGTTGATCTTTCGATCCAATGGCAAGTGGCGCAATTGGACGAACCCCTAAAATACTGTCAAATGCTGACAGGCGGCATCCTTACCAAAGGTCCGATTGTAATGGACATGACTGGCCCGGGGTATTGGTCTGTATTGGTACTCCACCCAGTGCTGGCATATTATTTTATCCAAGACCGCTTAGATGTTGTGGCAAATGGTTTTGCTGACCTCTGCAGCCTGATTGGCAAAGCGGGCGAGCAGTTCAAATCCCAAATGGAGGACGGCATAATTCACTCCTGGCAGAGTGAGCCGGTTTTGCAGTTTCTGCACCAGCGCATCGGGCAAGCAAATCAGTGGGTGGATGATCCCATTTTTCATGCGGTGAACCTCATCATCGAACAAAAAGGGCGCATTGGGGTTCGGGAACTCGCCGCCCGGGTTTTTATGAGTGAGCGCAATCTGGAGCGACAGTTCTGCGTAAAAGTTGGCGTTTCGCCTAAAGCTTATGCCAATATCTGGCGCTTTCAATACGCCTTACAGCTACTGCGCTCCCGCACTACCCAATCGCTAGAAGACCTGGTACAGGAAGCCGGCTACTACGATATTTCCCATTGTATGAAAGACCTGCGGCAAAAGACCGGTGCTGGCTTCGAGCAGTTTTTGGGGGAAATGCCAGCACTCCTGCAAGCGCATCAGCAAATTATTCAGGAAAAATAACTTGTCGGATTTTTACAGTAGAAATGGTGCATTCTGCCTTTAATTTTGAAGGTATATTCTCAAAAAATGCTAAAACCTAAACATCAACCCATTATGAAAAATCTATTGTCGTCTGTCACTCTATTTTTCGCACTAAGTTTAACTATTCTTCAATTCGGTTGCAGAACTGTTTGTATAGATTGTACAAAAGAGCTACCTGTTTTTAATGGTGTGACTAGCCCTAACGATGCTGCCATTAACACTGCAAATCTTGCAGTTGATCCAAGCACAACGGTTGAAGTGAGAGGCGATGATTTAATATTGAAAGCCAGAGTAATTTGCAAAGTAGAAGGAGGGAATAATGATGCCTGGGGTGTAAAAGTAGTTGTACTACTTCCGGCAGAAGTTTATATCAGATCATTCAGCGGTCCGAATGGCTGTTTGATTTGGGGAACACCAGAGGGGCTCACTGACTCTAGAGTTAAAACTGGCTTTTTAACCTTTGAACAAAGGACTCTTGAAAGAGGTGAATCCATTAATATTGAAGTAACGACTTCAAAGACTTCCAAGACTTTGGTTCTGAATAAAGAAAATTTCGCTGTTTTTGCTTACAGCCGTTCTGCCGATTTAATTCTTTGTGATAACTACTGGTGTTGGAAAGATCCTATAATTGGATGTAAATAAAAAATTACTAGCAAGGTTTGGAAATGCAATTGCGTAAAAAAGAATTCCTTTAACTAAACAAATAACTTAAACATCAACCCATTATGAAAAACTTACTTTTTTTGACGCTCCTTTCTATTTTTCAATTTACCCTTTGTAATGCCCAATCCAATCTTTCGGCAGAACAGCTGTTCGAAAAAGTAGTGCAGTATTATGATCCTAAAGGTATTTGGAATAAATACGAAGGCAGTATGCAGCTTTACTCTATTTTTGAAAATAATATTGGAAGAGAAGACATTTCCATTCAGAATGCCAATGGTTTTTATCAGTCCGTCCGGCATCAAAATGACAGCACTTTTACGAAAGGTATAAAGGGAGGCATTTTCTTTTTTGAAATCAACGGTAAAAAGTTCACAGAAAACGAAGTGCCAGAAAAGTTTAAAAATGACCCTTACAATCTGACTGCTTCTAATGTCAAGATGATGCGCGAGCACCACACCTTTCATTTTAGTGGTCCATTATATTTAAAAGCGTTGGGGGCTAAACCATCTGCTAAAGTGGGAAGTGAAAATATTTTTGGTACGGATTGTGTCAGCATTTACTTTCCCGAAGGGCTTCCGAACAACTACGAACAAGGCGGCTACAATGGCGCTATCACCTTGTATCTCAACCCAAAAGAAAACTACAAATTACATGCGGTTCACTTGGATAACGGCTGGTGGAAGGATAAAAAAGGGATGCTCAACCTTTATGATGGAGAGATCGAAATAGCTGGTTTAAAAATTCCTTCCAGACGGGTGTATTTCAACGCTGCGGATCGCAGCTACGGATTTGTGGATGCTTTTGAGGCTATGAAATAAGCCACGCTATCGCAAATTTGTGCCGGTAGGCATGCTTTTAGGGCAACTTGTGATGCTGTGTCTTATGGTTAAAATCGCTTATTTTTTTGGAATTCCAAACTGAAAACACAAGGCATCGAAAACTGCTGCCTGTAAGATAGCATCGCTGATACTGCCGTAAGCAATGGAAAGCCGACTTTTGTCAATCGTCCGAATTTGATGGCACAACACGATGGATTCATTTGGCAATCCGCTCGTTTCCACCGATAGCAGCACTTCATTCGGATAAACAAAACGCTCCGAGCGTTTGGACGTAATGGGTAAAACGTTTACACAGTTGAGTAAATCGTTGATGTCATTTTCACTGATAACTAAGACAGGGCGCGATTTGCCTTGCTCTGAGCCTACAACTGGGTCGAGATTGGCACGGTAAATATGCCATTTTTGGATATTTTTCATAAGGACTCTTCGTCAACATATTTAAAATCATCCGCTACTTCAGCAATATCTGCCAGAAAAAGCGGGTCGTTCGCTGCCTGTTGCAAGATTGCCCAGCGATTTTCTTCAGAGGGAAGAGGCGCATCGGATTGGATGGATACAATGTGTGCATTGAGCCGCTTGGCAACGGACAACAGCAAAGCAAAGTCGGCTGGATTGGAAAATTCTAAAGTTACTTGGCTCATGTTTACCCTGTTTTTTAACAAAAATAGCCGTTTTTTGCTGTAAAGCAAAAAGAAAAATGAAACGCAAAAATCGTCTTACAGCTCAGCACCGGATTCTAAAATATTACTAACCTAAATATTCATTTTTATGAAAAACCTATTATTTACCACTGCCCTGCTTTTAGCAGCGAGCTTTACATTTGGACAAAATATCCAAAAAGGGAACCTGATTGGGATTCACATTATAACGGTCGAATTAAAACCAGGTGTAACGATGGAGCAAGTGATAGATTATTACAATACTAAATACCTGCCAGCCCACGCGAAATACTTTGTTGGTGTTAAAGGATTTATAGGCAAAGGCGTTCGTGGCAGCAGTGATACTGCGAATAAATTGGCACTCATCTGGCATATTAACAACGAAGCAGACCGAGATAAATTTTTTAATATGAAAGAAGGAGGCATGGATTTGAATGAATTAGGGCAAAAAGCCTGGGCGCAATTTACACCCGTCTATGACGGACTGGCGCAATTAGCGACTATTAAAGAGGAATGGGCAGACTGGCTGATAAAGTAAAATCTAAATAGCACCAATCAGGCAAAACCTTGCAACAAATGGACTAACACTTGCTATGAAAACCCTTTTATTTTTGTGCTAGCACTTGGGCATCCAAATCAGTTTACACTTTACAAAACAATTATTATACCAATATCATAAAACTAAATCCCATTATGAAAAAGACACTGCTCTTTTTTACATTACTGCTATTATCCATTCCGTTTTTTGCACAAGTACAGATTGACACGTTTAGCGTTCAAAACAAGCGACTGTACTTCCAGGATAAGCCGATTAAAAGTATGAAGGAGATGAAAACAATCGTATTCTCCCTCAACGACCCGGAAGCGACCCGCCAGATAAAAGCTGCCGCTCAAACGCGAACTTTTGGTTATACAACGGTTTTCGCCGCCATTACAGGTGGGATGATTGCTATTACGAATAAGCAGCAAGAAAAGTACGAAGCATATACCTTCCTCACGACCGGAGCGCTGATAGGCAATATTCTGATGACAAGCAGCAAAAAACACCGGAAAAAGGCGCGGCTGCGGTATAATGAGATTGTAAAACAAAATAATTTTTAATCAAATTCTTCTTTTCTATTCACCTCAAAAATCAATTTTTATGAATAAGTGTAATTTTTTTAGACTCGTATTTACATTGCTGTTGATTGTTCTTTTTGCTGGTATTATGACTGCTCAACGCTGCACTGCCGCCAGAACAACTGATTTTGCTGTGCCAACTGGAACGGCATCCACTAGCAACACCCGCATTTTATTTACGGTACAATATGATTTGGATTATCGTAAAATGAAAGACCGGGAAGCCACTTACATTGCTGTTGTGCAATTTGAAACAACCACCACCGGACGTACTAAAGAAGGGGAAAAACCTGCTGGAACCGAATTCCGAGGCGTCGCCACTCAGATTTTCCGACCTGCCACCGATGGCGTTGATATCGTCACTAAAAGTATTAGAACGGCTGAAGGTGTTCCCGTCAATCGGCTTATCCGCGAGGGAAGCGGCTATCGGCGCAATGCGCGGGTGCTGATCTTTCGGGTGAGTGATACGGAGTTGTCACGGTGTACGGAGCGGTAATTTAAAAGCCGCTTATATAAAAAATATACCAAAAATTTCAAAAACAAACCTCTCTCTATGAAAACTTCCATTTTTTTGATGGTATTCGTATCCCTGCTTTGCAGTGCTTCTTACAATACTTATGCGCAATGTCATTTAAGACTTGTGGGCGATGTGAATGGTGATACGTTGGCTGACATTGTGGGATTTGGGGCGAATCAGGTCTCCGTAGCTCTTGGACAGCGTGACGGGCGCTTTGCTGCGCCGATTGATGTGTTTAGTAATTTTTCCAATGCCGATGGCTGGCGCGTGGGCGAGCACCTGCGTTACCTTGCAGATGTGAATGGCGACCGGCGAGTGGATATTGTTGGTTTCGGCGCAAATCAGGTCTCGGTAGCACTTGGGCGAGCCGATGGACGTTTTGATGCGCCGATAAGCCCATTTAACAGATTTACCAATGCCGATGGCTGGCGGGTAAGCGAGCATTTGCGCTATCTGGCAGATGTAAATGGCGATAGACGGGCGGATATTGTAGGTTTTGGAGAAAATCAAGTTTCGGTAGCGTTGGGTCGAACGGACGGGCGATTTGATCCGCCGATTGATGTATTCAACCATTTTACAATTGCCCAAGGATGGCGTATAGGCGAACACTTGCGGGAGCTTGCCGATGTAAATGGCGATGGGAGAGCGGATATTGTGGGGTTTGGAGCGGACCGAGTTTGGGTGGCGCTTGGGCAACGAGACGGCAGATTTGCCCCATCAGCGGAAGTATTCAATAGATTCTCTAATGCGGATGGTTGGCAAGTAGGTCGGCACTTGCGATTACTCGCTGATGTAAATGGGGACACTTTAGCTGATATAGTTGGTTTTGGGGCAAATCGAGTTTCTGTGGCGTTAGGTCAACGCGACGGTCGTTTTGCCACACCAATTGATGTATTTAACCATTTTACGAATGCTGAAGGCTGGAACGTTGGCGAGTATCCTAGGCATTTGGCAGACGTAAATGGGGATAATCGAGCTGATATTGTTGGGTTTGGGGCGAATCGAATATCTGTAGCCATTGGACGAAGGGACGGGCGTTTCGATGCTCCGATAGACGTTTTTAGTAATTTTTCGAATGCAGATGGTTGGCGAGTCGGTGAACACCTTCGCTTTGTAATAGATTTAAACAATGATCGAATGGCTGACATTATTGGATTCGGCACAGAGCGTGTTGCTATTGCGCTGGGGCAAGCAGATGGAAGGTTTGGTGCTCCAAATGGGGTACTAAATCATTTTACCTCAGTAAACGGAGGATGGGCGACGTGTAGGGAGCAACAAGATCAAAATATTGCTAGAATAATTGCTACTCCAAGCGTAGTTATAACGCCTCCTTCTACAGGTTTAAGAGGTTGGGTAGATATGCACACGCACCCGATGGCTCGATGGGGGTTTGGTGAAGAATTATTTTGGGGTGAAAATGATGGAGATCCATCCAGAGCACTAGGTCCATGCAAATGCTTTCATCGAGGATGGGACCTCTTCGAAAACACATGCGGTAACTCTTTTCGGGAAGCTGTAGTCAATGAAACAGACATTTCTGGACATGACACAGGGGGAGGATGTTTTCCTTCCTTTACAGCATGGCCCAAGCACAATGCAGTTTTGCACCAGCAAATGTGGGTTGATTGGATTCATAGAGCTTATGAAGGCGGTTTACGAGTAATGGTTGCATTAGCCGTAAATAACCATTGCTTAGCAGATGCTTCTGAAACAAAAGGGCCTAATGATGATATGCGTTCAATGAATATTCAAATTCAAAAAATGATAGAGTTTGTAGAACGTGATGAAAGAAATCTTAGGTTTATGGAAATAGCTTTTAGCCCGGCGGACGTGCGAAGGATTGTCAATGCTAATAAATTAGCAATTATTCTAGGAATCGAAATGGATAATATTGGGAATTTTTATAATCCAGCGGATGGCAAAGGTGGAACATACATAACTACTCCTTCTACGGCTCAAGTTAGGAGTGAAATAGATCGTCTTTACAATCTTGGAGTGCGTTATATATTTCCTATTCATGTAACAAATAATATTTTTGGCGGTTCTGCAATTTATGAACATGGCTTTAATGTAGCTAACAAGTATAATAACGGAAGCGCTTTTAGTGTTGAACCTGTCGATTCGAGAAATGGTATCACTTTTAAACTTCAAAATCCTTATACAGCTTTGGATGAATTGGGAGTTTTTGCAATGAATTTCATGGGAACAGTTATCCCAGGTCATATTATGCCAAATAATCGAGCCAATTATCCAGAATATTCAGATCCAGGCTTGTCAAGAGGACATCGTAATATATTGGGATTGACAGACATGGGTAGATTCGCAGTTAGGTACATGATGCAAAAAGGGATGCTAATTGATATAGATCATTGTTCGGAAAAAGCTGTTGATGAAATTTTAAATATAGCTCGTTCCAATGATTATCCTGTCAATTCAGGACACAACGGACCGAGAGGGAGTAATGGAACAGAGAACGGTCGAACAGATACTCAATACACTACTATTCAAAGTTTGGGAGGTATAATTGGATTGGGTCATGGAGAAAATGCCAACAATTTTTTATCTGGCTATCGGCGAGTATTAGCACTTACAGGAAATAAACAAGTTTGTATCGGTACAGATGTGAATGGATTTTATCCTTTACCAAGTCCACCTCCTGTCAATGCAAGGATTACTTATGGAGGAAGTACGATAACTCAATGTGTTATGGGATCCAAAACGTGGGACTTTAACACAGAAGGTGTTGCGCATTACGGTTTAATGCCTGATTATATTAAAAGTTGGGAAGCGGCTGGTATGACCACAAATGAAAAAGAGATATTCTTCAAATCCGCCGAATACTTTGCCCAAATGTGGGAAAAATGCGAGCGCCAAAAAAGCGCTGTCCGTTAAATTTTAAAGTAACCTAAAACATATCAAGTGCCAGTCCTACTTAAAGGCTGGCACTTATTTAATTACATGCTCTTTAATTTTATTATATGAATACCGAACACCTACATCATCTCATCGCCACCGGAGAAACTGACGACGCGCTGGCTCAACTCGCCACTTGGACGCAATCTCAACAGGTAGCGTGGAAGCCAGCTGTTTTATTATTACAAGCAAGTTGGACTTACGTTGAAAAGCAGTTATTCAGCGGCGTAATATCCAATCAAGAAGCGGAGCGCATCCGCAATCGCATCACTCAAGGCACCCTTCATTTAATTGAATCTATCCATTCGGGAACTACCGACCCGAAAGAAGTCTTAAAACAGCTACAACACGATTTTAATGATAAAGCAATGGCAAAAATTATAAAACAAAATAAGGCAAATCTATCAGGTAATAACATTCATATTCAAGATAGTGCCGAAGTGCTAATTGGGTCTGGGAATTCGATTCGCAAAAAGATTTTTACTGCATTTGGCATTCGACAATTTATCTTCATTGCCGTAGCATTGATCATACTCTTAGGGGGTGGTTATTACATCAGTCAAAATCTGTTAAATAAACAAGACGATACTTACCTATCTTTACAAGCCATTCATAAAGAAATGCGCATGTTGGCTGATTTGAATAGTAGTGCTGGGGCGCGTATCGAAGCGAATAAAGCCAGTATCGAAAACCAACTCAATAAAGGAATGCAAGCATTGCAGGCAAAGGATTATGCCACATCGGTGCAATATTTGGAAAGAGTTGCTGAGCAAGCACCCTTAGCTTCTGTACACCAAAACCTCGCCTATGCTTACGCCCAATTGGGAGATAGTAAAAAAGTCCAAGAAAACTTAGCAGCAGCAAAAAAAATAAATCCAAATTTGGATGTCAGTTTTAATTATACACAGTTAAAAGGAAAACGCATTAACTTGTTAGCCTTGGAAAATGGTGGAAAAATGCTGGCTGCTTCCAAAGAATCAATAAAGATGTTAACAGATGGAGATACGTATTATTCAAATTATTTGGATAATAAAGCTTGGGCGGTATTTGGATTTAAAGATGGACGAGCGGCTACTTTTGATCAATTCGGATTTTATGTTGCTAGTAGTAGTAATGATAATATTCAAACATTTGAGTTATTATATGGTAATGATAGTCCGACTGGAAATTTTATTTCCATTGGAAAATATAAAATCTTTAATGGATTTCTGTCCGAAACGCCTTTTCAACCATTCCAGTTTCCCAAAGTGAAAGCGAAGTATTTTAAATTTCAACTGATTGAAAAACATGGATTGGCTTACGAATTCGAATTATTGGGGACACTGGAATGAAATGAAATAGTATAACAAATTTTAATGCTTCATTTCCACAACAAACTCCCATCGCCATAGCTCAAAAAACGAAAATCGTTTTCCATTGCATACGCATAAATCCTGCGCCAATCTTCGCCCACCAGCGCCGACACCAGCAGCAGCAGCGTGCTTTTCGACTGGTGAAAATTGGTAATCAAGCCATCTACAATTTTAAAATCATAGCCTGGGGCAATCAGGAGTTGAGTATAACCTTCAAGCGTATCTTTTTGCTGTGTATTTAAATGTTCTAAAATAGCTTGTAATGATTGGAGGGTGGGAGTTCCCCCCTGGGGGGTTAGGGGACTGGAGGGGGCATACGGCGTCCATTGCTCAATATTACATTCCGCATTATTATCATGTAATAACTGCACCCCATACCAATACAAACTCTCCAGCGTGCGCATACTCGTAGTGCCTACCGCGATGACAGGTTTCCCATTTTGCTTGGCATGTAATAATTTTTCAATCGTCGCTTTTTGCACAAAAATACTTTCCTCGTGCATGTGATGCTCTGCCATCGTGTTCGTCTTCACAGGCTTGAAAGTGCCTGCGCCCACGTGCAGTGTGACAAACAATCGCTCGACTCCTTTTTGATCCAAAGCTTTAAAAATGGCATCTGTAAAGTGCAAACCCGCTGTTGGCGCTGCCACCGAGCCTTGCTCCCGCGCGTAAATCGTTTGATACCGCTCCTCATCCGACGCCACATTTTCCCGATTCAAATACGGCGGCAAAGGAATAATCCCAGCATTCGCCAACACCTCGCCAAATGCTAAATTGTTATCATTCCAACTAAATTCCACTTCAAACGTGTCATCCAAACGCTGCATCCGACTTGCAGTAAGCATCACCCCATACCCCCATTCCCCGATCCCCTTTTCTACTGCTCCCGATTTCCATTTTCTATTATTCCCGATCAGACATTTCCACCTTACCGGCTTCGTACTCGAAAAATTCTGCTGATAATCATGCGGTTGCAAAGGTTCCAGACACAAAATTTCTAGCTGCGCCCCACTTTCCAAGGTGAAATGCAGCCGCGCGTGGATCACTTTTGTATCATTAAAAATTAATAAAGCGCCTTCCGGTAAATATTGTGATATATTTTTAAAAATAGTGTGGCTAATATTACCATTTTGATATAATAATAATTTCGACGCATCGCGCATTTCCAGCGGAAACTTGGCAATGCGCTCCTCCGGCAATGTATAATTGTACGCTTCAATCTGAATGTCTTTCGGATTCATGTATAAAATTCCTGGTGCTTTTTAAAATTTGCGTTTTCACCGCATTAGAACGATTTCTAACTAAGTCATCCTTTTTTACATTTGTTCTGACGCATGAAGCGAAAACTCGATTTCCATCCTTTATATTTGCAAACTAAGATATAAACATTGAACAATTCAACCTAAAACCTTGAACTTTTCCGTATGAAACGAAAAATTAGAATGGGCATGGTCGGCGGCGGCATCGGCGCGTTTATTGGCGCGGTGCATCGCATGTCGGCGAATCTCGACGGTGAAATCGAACTCGTGTGCGGCGCTTTCAGCAGCGATCCCGCCAAATCCAAGGCTTCCGGCGAAGCGTTGTACCTCGATCCGGCGCGCGTGTACGGCAGTTATGAGGAAATGATTTTGAAAGAAAAAGCATTGCCCGAAGATCAGCGCATGGATTTTATTTCGATTGTGACGCCCAATCACGTGCACTTTGGTCCTGCTAAATTAGCGTTGGAAAATGGCTTCCACGTGATGTGTGATAAACCCTTGTGTTTCAATCTGGAAGAAGCGTATGAACTCAAGAAAATTGTAGAAAACAGCGGGTTGCTTTTTGGCTTGACGCACACCTACACCGGCTACCCGATGGTGAAGCAGGCACGGGCGATGGTGAAAAATGGGGAATTGGGCGAGATTCGAAAAGTCGTCGTAGAATATCCGCAAGGCTGGCTGTACCAAAAAATAGAAGATTCCGACCAAAAACAAGCGGCTTGGCGCACCGATCCAACCAAATCGGGCATTGCCGGAGCAATGGGAGACATTGGCACGCACGCGGAAAACCTCGCCGAGTACATTACGGGCTTACACATTACCGAACTATGCGCCGACATTAGCCGCATCGTGCCAGGACGTTTGCTCGATGATGATGGCAATGTGTTGCTGCGATTCAACAACGGTGCACGCGGCGTGCTGCACGCGAGTCAAATTTCCGTTGGCGAAGAGAATAGTTTAAAAATCTATGTGTATGGCGAAAAAGGTGGCTTGGAATGGCACCAAATGGAGCCGAACACCTTGCTCATCAAATGGCAAGATAAACCCATGCAACGCTACCGCACGGGCGTCGGCGCGCTTTCTCCGGAAGCCCAGGCACACACGCGTGTACCTGCCGGACATCCCGAAGGCTATCTCGAAGCGTTTGCTAATTTATATCGCAACTTCGCGTATTGCATTCAAGCGCGGCTGGAAGGCAAGGAAGCGGATGAAGTGTATAAAGATTTCCCCGGCGTGGACGAGGGCGTGCGCGGCATGGAATTTATTTACAAAGTTATAGAATCCGGCAACAGCGATGTAAAATGGATTAGTTTGTAATATTTTATTATTTTTTATTTATTATTTGACGTTTGACACTAAATAAAAAACG
>CAZFBN010000088.1:0-23804 GCA_964517145.1 uncultured Saprospiraceae bacterium | reverse complement strand
ATTATCTTACCAAAGTCACATCGCCACTAAATACTTCGGTTTTGCCATCTATAAATTTGATTTCGGCGTAGTAAACAAACACAGCCGGGTTCAATTTTTGTCCTTTGAAGGTGCCATCCCAGCCAACAGTCGGATCATTGGGTTGAATGTTCAAGCGTTCAAACAAGGTGCCGCCGCGACGTTCAAAAATGATAAAGCGCTCAATTTCAACAATGCCCGCTCCGCCATGAATATAAAAAAAGTCGTTGTTATTATCGCCGTTTGGGCTAAAGGCATTGGGAACATAGATTTTCCGTTCGGCGTCCACCTCAATGTAAACACTGTCCAGTAGCTTACACTCTCCCAAGGTTGCACTCAGGTTATACCAAAGGCTGCGTTGCGCAGCGCTGGAAAAGGTGCTGACGTCCACTTGCGTTAAGTCGCTGTCTGGCAGCCAGTTATAGTTAATGTCGGCATTATTGGCAACAACCTGAATCAGCGCCGTGTCCCCCACCACCATCCGAATGGTATCGGGCTGGATGTAAGCAAAAAGGGTGTCCGGCTCTTTAATTTCGGCAGTGTAAACGGTGTCGCAACCTGTTGCTGCCACGACCTCAATTTCATAAGTGCCTGGTTTTAAAGACTCAAACAGATTACCACCTTGCTGAAAATAATCATTTCCAGTAATGCTGATCTGGTGATTCCCGTTTGGAGTTACCCGAATGCGCCCATCGTCTTTGCCGTGGCAGGTCAGGTCTTCTACTTGAATATTCGCACTGGGAATAGGGTTGATGGTGATTTTTTGCACCAGTGTATCAAAACAAATATCGTCATAAGATGCAATTAATGTTGCCTGATAATCACCGCCTTGCATATAAATATTATTTGGATTAGTTATGTCACTCGTGTTGCCGTCGCCAAATTCCCATTGGTAGCTGTTCGCCGTTTTAGATTGATTGACAAACGTAACGCTGGTAGGAGCGCAGTTATTCAGTATATTAAAATTAAAAACTGCTTCAGGTCCAGGACGTACAAAAGTGGGTTGGCTTTGTTTATACTTACATCCAAATGCGTCAGTGACAGTCGCTTCAATATTATAAATTCCTGAATTTGTAAAGCTATGCTGCGTGACCCTGCCGCTGCCCTGCTCCTGGTCGCCATATTGCCAATTGTAACTGCTCAAATTAATAGAAGTGGGCACCACCTCAAAAATTCCGGTTTCCCGTACACAAAGCGAATCGGGAATGCGCAGCGTAAATTCGGGTAAAGGTAGAATTTCTATTGCTTGCTGAATGGTGGCTTGGCATTGGTTGGCGTCTGTAGCCGTTAATCGAATGGTGTAAATACCTGCACTATCATAATGATGCATTGGGCTAGGCAGGGAAGAGGTATTGCCATCGCCAAAATCCCAGTTGGTACCGACAATATCGGATGCAGTGTAACGAAGATTGATTTCTGATTGGGAGCAAGCAAAATCATCCACGTTTAAAAGGAGGGTAGGAGTTGGTTTTACATCGACAAATACAAAGGTACTGTCGAAACCGCAGCCCCGCGCGTACTGGGTAATTTTATACCGACCAGGTTCCTGATAAACGTGTAATGGATTGGGCGTTGCAGAGGTATTGTTGTCCCCAAATTGATAAGTCACATTGGCACCCGGCGTAGAAAAATTGCGAATGCGCACGGTATCGCCCACGCACACATCCGTTGCATCAATGTTGAAAAACGCCGCCACATCAGCCGGATTGACCGGAACGGCTTGCGTCATCGTGTCGGATGCACAGTTGTTGGACGCAATCAATGTTATATTAAAGGTGTCAGGCTCTGTATTGGTAAAATAATATTGCGTTTCAGGAATAGAATCTCTGGAAGTCAAACCATTGCCAAAATTCCAAAAATAGGAAGTAGGTTTTCCAAAACTGGCATTTTGAATTTCGACGGCATCACCGGAGCAGTATTTGTTAAGGCGAACGCCAAAGTTGGCGGTGGGTCGGGAAAAAACGCGCACCGAGTCCCGGAAAATATTTTCACCACAAGTGTTATTAGCAGAAAGTTGAATGTAATAAGTCGTGTCTTCCAGCGTCCCAACAAAAGTAATAGGAAGCGGACTTGAGATAGAATCTTGCTGCCCGTTGCCAAAATCCCAGATAAAATCTACATCTTCACCCTGACTGCGATTGATAAACGTGACCAGCAAGTCGGCACATCCGCTGCGTTGATCCATGTCAAATGCTACTACCGGCGGAGGCTCCGACACATGAATGACCGTACTGGTATCGCTTTGGCAACCAAAGGCAGATTTGACAATTAGATTTAAATTATAATCACCTGCTGTACTGTAAGTTACTTGAGGATTGGCGACCGTAGCAGTTTGCCCATTCCCAAAATTCCAGTCATACGTGCTGGCATTGGTAGAGGTATTGGTAAAAATAAGTGTATCTCCAACGCATTGCTGCCCATTGTTATTAAATCCGACTACCGGCAAAGGATGAACTGTTAATACCAGTTGGTCTTCTGCCGCACATGCGGAAACTGCCTCACTTTCAATCTGATACGTCAAGGTATAATTGCCCGGCGCAAGCGATTGAATATTCACGACACCTAATGTCGGATCAATAATTCCGTCGCCTCGCCAGGTACCGCCTGAGGGCGAGAAGTTGGCAAGTGTGATCTGCCCTTCCGATTCACAAAAACCAACATCCGCACCAGCATTCACACCACTTAAATCAATGATTTCAACAGTTACCTGATCGCTGGCTTCACAAGTGGTACCCGGAAAAATGGTATAGGTAAAGGTCTTATTGCCGCCGCCTGCGCGTGCCAGATCAATTGCACCAGTGGCAGGATCAATGCTGTTTTGAGCGTCTGACCATCGTCCGCCGGCAGGGGAAGCTTGTAAAGTGAAGGTGCCAACACTGATACAAACACTCGTATCTGATTGAGCGACAGCATCTTGCAAAGGAATGATTTGAATCGTCAAAGAATCACTCGCCACGCAACCGGCAGGTGAAGTATAAGTATAAAGAATGGGATAATCCCCAACACTAAGATTGCTACTGTTAAAAGTACCCTGCGTTTCATTCGTAATGCCCGTTCCCTGCCATTGGCTGGTGCCACCGGTCGGCGTTACAGACACATTTAAAGTACTCGGCAACGTAATCGCACTGCTGGAAGGGCAAAAAGAAACCGTATTTTCTGCAATATTTACCGTAGGAACCGGCTCCACGCGCACGGTTTTAGTAGCTGTGGTGACGCAGCCATTGGCAGATTCGGTATAGCGGTAAGTGAGCGTCTGAGCGCCTGCGCCTGCTTGTACAGGAGAAAAAATGCCTTGCAAAGAATCCACAATACCATTGCCGCGCCAAACGCCTCCGGTCGGCGTAAATGTTAATGTAATATCCTCCTCATCATTACAGATAGAAATATCATTTCCAATATTCAAAGGCGTTCCCTGCTGAACAAAAATATCCAGACTTCCTTCCGAGCGACAATTTGCAGGACCATACTGGTATTGAATCGTGTTATTTCCAATATTGGCACTTGCCGGATTAAAAAGTCCTTGACTATTCACCCCCGGACCCGACCAGGTACCTCCCGGCAAATTCACTCCCAACCGGATCGTATCCGATGTATTGCAAATTGGGGCAACCGGTGTAAATGTAATTGCCTCTCTGCCAATGACTTCTACTGTTTTGACAAAAGATTGACTCCCACATGCACCATTCACCGTAAGTGTTACAGTATGAAGTCCCGGCGTTGTAAATAGTACATTATTTGGAATAGAATCGCTGGAAGTGCCAGGACTACCGCCTTCAAAAGTCCAGCTATAAGAACTGATGGAACCTCCGTATGTAATTTTTGGAGTATATGTTAGGCTCTCACAACCAACCGGTGGCTCTTCCCACAGTACAGTCGGGGGTTCAGAGATGGTCACTACCTGTTCCCACTTCGTTGTACCGCACTCGTTTGTTGCCTCCAGTTGAATGGTATAATTTCCGGCTTTACTAAATAAAATATGGGGTTCCTGTGAAATATTACTCGTACTGTCCACAAATTGCGCACCGTTATTACTAGGTGTTATCACCCAACGAAACATGTTGGCACCCGTAGAACGGTTTTGCAGATTGACAATAACCGGAATACACCCGGCACCGGCAGGTATATCCGCCACAGCATTAGCAACGGGTGGATTTTTTACTTCCACAACAGTGCTGTAAGAGCCTGTACCACAGCCACTTGTGACGTCGAGCGTAACTACATAAAGACCAGGACCGCTGAAGGTATGCATTGGCTCAAGCTCATTGGAAGTATTGGCGGCGCCGGACGCCGGATCACCAAAATTCCAGGAAAAAACAGCGCCTGTATCAGCGGTACAGCTTTGATTGTCAAACATTGCCGTCAAATCCGGCGCACACAAGAGCGGTTTGGTATCAAATTTCGCAACCGGTTTTAAAAACACATATACCGGCTTGATAACGAAGTGATTATATTGGGCACAGCCTGGCACACGAGCATCCAGTCTCAACTCGGAAATGGCTAAGCCCTCCTCGCACACATTTTGATTGGTAAAAAAATAAGTATGCCGCACACTCGATAAGTCGTAGGTGGTATCTTTGACCCCATCGCCCCAGTCCCAGATAAAAAAGGTATTGTCGTTGCCGAAAAGTTGGGAAGTGTTGCGCACTACAATTTCAATGCCTTCACAAATGTCATTTCTTTCTAATTCATAACTCGCATCTACTCTTTGTGTTCCAGCGCAGTTTTGTCCATAGGTGTCAATTGCAAAAAAAATCAGTACATGCAACAGACACAATACAATTTGTTTGGGTTGTAGAAAGTGCATTTGGATTATGATTGTTAGCAAGCTTGGAGAAATCGGTTTCTTCTGTAAAATTAGAAAAATTTTAATAGGAATGTTTGGCAAACAGGAGTAATAATTAAAAAATTAACATATCCAATTGTATGATTTTCAAATAACTATTTGAAATTCAATGGAGTGTACCAATGCAATGGTTTTAAAAAAAGGGGCAATCGTTGACACTTCCAGCAGCAAATAGGTATATAAATTTTTTCTGCCTTCGCCCGTCACGAGCATCGCTCTGGAATGATGCACCCGTCGGAGCCAATTCAATTCCAGCATTTTATGCAGCAACTGAGCGCCCAGATACCCGCCAATTCTTTACCCGGAAATCATTATTTGGCACGCGCCGAAACCCAAATTGCGTATTGTCAAATGCATGCGCCGGAAACGGCTGATGCCGCAACCAATGAATCGTGCCCTGCCCCGTCGCTGGATCAAACGAAGCGAGGCTATCCGCAAAGAAATAAGTATTCGCATAATCCCGAAAATCCTTGGATGCCAAAGGGTTCACCGAGGAGCGCAGGGCGGGTTTGCACATGTAAGAAATTGATTGTAAGCAATAAAAATATAGGTGAAATTTTTTTTGAATATTTGCGTAGCCATGATAAGCAAGTATTTGATAAAAAAAGTTGGAGGGCAAGTTAAAATAAAAATAGTGGGAATTTAGTATTTCATAATACAAAAAACGCCCAAAATCAAGCGATTCCGAGCGTTTTTTTATTATATCGTCTGAATCAGGATTCTCAGAATTAAGGATTTTCAGAATATCCCAATATCATAATTTTCTAATTTCTTAATTTCGCAATTTCTTAATATCAAAATATCCCAACATCTTAATTCTCAACCTTTTCCACCTCCTCAACGGTTCGGTAGCTATCCAACGGCGGACAAATACACATCAAATTCCGGTCGCCATAGGCATTGTCCACGCGGGCTACGGACGCCCAAAATTTATAACCTTCGCGCAGGTAAGGCAACGGGTAAGCCGCTTTCTCGCGGGAGTAAGGCAGATTCCATTCATCGGAAGTTAATAATTCCTGCGTATGCGGCGCATTATGCAGCACATTATTTTTCACATCAGCACTGCCAGAAGCAATTTCATCAATTTCTTTACGAATTTGTAATAAGGCATCACAAAAACGGTCAAGTTCGTCCTTGGCTTCGCTTTCGGTCGGTTCGATCATGATGGTGCCTGCCACCGGGAAGGAAAGCGTGGGCGCGTGGAAGCCATAATCCATGAGCCTTTTGGCAACATCTTCGGCGCTAATCAAGGATTTGAATGGACGTAAATCGACAATCAATTCGTGCGCTGCGCGACCTTTTTCACCGGCATATAATATTTTATATTCTTTTTCTAAACGCGATTTAATATAATTTGCATTTAAAATCGCATATTTAGTAGCATCTGTAACGCCTTGTTTCCCAAGCATTTTTATATAACCATAAGAAATCAATAAAATGCTGGCGCTGCCCCAGGGCGCTGCCGAAACTGCCTGAATACCTTGATCCCCGCCGGTTTCTACAATTGGGTGCTTGGGTAAATAGGGCGCTAAACTTTCATTGACACAAATCGGACCCATACCCGGACCGCCGCCACCGTGCGGAATCGCAAAGGTTTTGTGCAAATTGAGGTGACAAACGTCGGCACCGATGATGCCCGGACTCGTCAAGCCCACCTGCGCATTCATATTCGCACCATCCATGTAAACCTTGCCGCCATGCTGGTGTATAATATTGCAAATTTCTTTAATACCTGTTTCAAAAACGCCGTGCGTCGAAGGATAGGTGACCATCAAGGCAGCCAAATTCGCGCTGTGCTTCTCCGCTTTCGCCCGCAAATCCTCGATATTTACATTCCCATTTTCATCACATTCTACCACAACTACCTGTAAACCAGCCATTACGGCGCTCGCCGGATTCGTGCCGTGCGCGGAAGAGGGGATTAAGGCGATATTGCGATGATTTTGTCCATTCGCTTCATGATAAGCCCGGATGGTCAACAAACCAGCATATTCACCTTGCGCACCGGAATTGGGTTGTAAAGAACAAGCCGCAAATCCGGTAATTTCAGACAAATATTCTTCTAACTCTTTGAAAATCTTGAGGTAACCTTGCGCTTGATCCAGCGGCACGAAGGGGTGAATGTTTGCAAAATAATCAAAACTGATCGGTAATAATTCGGACGCCGCATTCAACTTCATCGTGCAAGAACCCAAAGGAATCATGGAATGCATCAAGGATAAGTCCTTGTTTTCCAGGCGCTTAATATAACGCATCATCTTGCTTTCGGTATGATAACTGTTGAAAACCGGATGCGTCAGGTATTCACTTTGGCGCACTAAATTCGTCGGGAATTGATAATGATCGGGTTCTGTTTGATTAAAATCAAAATCAACGCCATCCGCTTGTGCGAAAATCCGCGTAATTTCTACAATGTCATGCAAACTAGTAGTTTCGTCCAAACTAATTTGTAAATGGTCATTATTATAAAAAAAGTTCATTTGATGCCCCTGCGCAATCTGCCGAATATGCTGCTGAATGGCACTATTTGCTTTGATTGCCAGCGTATCAAAAAAGAATTCATTCGTTTGTTCATAGCCCAACTTTTGCAAATTATTATTCAACATTTGAGCCAAGGTATGCACGCGCTCGGCGATGGCTTTGATGCCTTTCGGACCGTGATAGGCGCCGTACATGCCCGCCATGATTGACAGCAAAGCCTGGGCGGTACAGATATTGGAAGTCGCTTTCTCGCGGCGGATATGCTGCTCGCGCGTTTGCAATGCCATGCGCAGTGCGGGTTTGCCGTGTTGGTCAACCGATACGCCAATAATCCGACCTGGAATTTGACGTTTGTAATCGTCTTTAGTTGCAAAATAAGCCGCATGCGGACCCCCAAATCCCATTGGCACGCCAAAACGCTGGGTATTGCCAACGGCAGCATCCGCGCCCCATTCGCCCGGAGGCGTGAGCAGCGCCAACGCCAGTAAATCCGCGGCAACCGTGACGTAAATCTCGTTGGCTTTGCATTTTTCAACAAAAGCACGATAATCCTCCACCGTACCGCGTTTGTTGGGATATTGCAATAAAACACCAAATGTTTTTGCCGTTGGTTCAAATTCCTG
Source organism: uncultured Saprospiraceae bacterium (assembly GCA_964517145.1). Classification (GTDB taxonomy): domain Bacteria; phylum Bacteroidota; class Bacteroidia; order Chitinophagales; family Saprospiraceae; genus JADJNW01. The sequence goes on along the minus strand of CAZFBN010000088.1, from coordinate 15,839 downwards.
CCAATTGCCTACCACCACTTTAATGCCGCCAAATTTGGCGCGGGTTTGCAGAATATCAATGGTTTGCGGCAGCACATTCGCATCTACAAAAAACTCGTCGGCTTCGTCCTCAGCCTTGCGCACTTTGGCATTTTTGATGCCATAAAACATATGCATGGCTTCTGCCGCCGCAGTGCCTTCGTCGAGCAAAGATGCATTGGCAACGGGCAAAGCTGTGAGGTCGCTCACCATCGTCTGGAAATTCAGCAGCGCTTCGAGGCGACCTTGCGCGATCTCCGCCTGATACGGTGTATATTGCGTGTACCAACCGGGATTATTGAAAATATTTCGTAATATAACAGACGGTGTCAGCGTGCCATAATAGCCCAAGCCAATGTACGTGCGGAACACGCGATTGGTCATACCCGTTTTGCGAATGTCGCGCAGGTAATCATACTCCGTCATAGCCTCCGGCAGATTCAATTCGCCTTGCATGCGAATGCCCGCAGGCACGGTTTCATCAATCAACTGGTCGAGCGAGTCCACGCCAATGTTTTGCAACATTTCCTGCAATTCGGATTCATTCGGACCGATATGGCGATTCGAGAATTGGTCAAAAACAGCAATTTTGCTCATGATGGATAGCCCTTGTCTTGGTTAGGAAAATCAATGTGCAAAGGTACGATAAATTTGTGTGACAATAACAACGGAAGGGGGTGGGTTGTTGCGAAGCGTCTTTGGAAATATAAGAATTTATAAAACATAAAAGCCAACTCCATGCGTATGAACGAGGAATTCTGTTTTTCATAAGCTCCTTTTAAACATTCCGACTATTGACTATCCAACTACTTATTGTATCAACACTTTTTCAATCACATCTCCCATTTTAATTTGATGCACCACATTCATACCATCCATCACCCGACCAAAAATGGTGTAATTGCCATCCAGATGCGGCGTAGGCGAATGGGTGATGAAGAATTGTGTGCCTTCCGTGTGATTTCCGGCAGAAGCCATGCCAACGTAGCCCTCTCGATCATAATAAACCGGCGCTAGTTCCGAACGAATGCTGTAATCCAAACTGCCGTAACCATCGCCGCGCGGGCAACCGCCTTGTATAACAAAATTCGCCACAACGCGGTGAAAGTTTTTGCCATCGTAAAAGCCTTCTCTTGCCAGTTTCACAAAGTTGACCACCGACCCAGGCGCTATATCTGGCAGCAATCGAATGGTGATATCGCCGCTTTTAGTGCGCAAAACCGCTTTGGGTTCTGGACTTAATCCATTGAACGTTTCCCAATCAATCGGATGGTTGTAATCCAATTTTTTAGCAACAAAATCCTTTCCTGCAAAGTAATCAATTGCATGTTGAATTTCATTATACGTTTCAATTTCCTGTGGCAATTTCAAATTGCTCAAAGCATTTTGTAAAAAAGACAAGCTATCGAGTTGTGTCTTAAAATTTCGCTCAGGAATGCGCAATGCCCCAGCTGCAATTGCCATCATACCAGGGTCGCCACTTTGTATCGCTTGTTTAAAATAAATTGCCAACTCTTTGGGAACAACTTTGCTATTGCCAAAAAAACGTCCAAAATTGCGTTGCTGGCTGAGGTTCGCCAATGCTTCTACCGCCGCCGAGCGCACCGCAGGATGCTTGGCAACAAAACCTTCGCGCTGAATGAATCGAAAATTCCAACCCCACTCTGCCAGCGCTTTTAGAATCGCTGCTTTGTGGTAAGGCGAAATAGCTTGTACAAAGCGCCGCCGCAATTCGTAATTGATCGCATCGCGATAAGTGCCTTGTGTGGATGGAATGTGCCGCAACGCTGCCGCATACAAATTGACCGCTACCTGCCAGGGGATGGAGTCTTTTGCCAGCCGCCAGTAAGTGGTCGCATCTTCCGCATTGCCATTTTCTACAAAATATTGTGCTGCGCGCTCAGCCACATGAATATTTGACTCTTTGACTGCTTTTTGCACCGTTGCTTGCACCTGTGCGTACGGAAAGTTGCTCAATGCCCGCAGAATATTGCATTTCACCCGATAATCGTTCTCCCGATTGTACAATTGCAATAACGCATTCATCGCAGTAGTCGAGCGGGCTTTGCCCAATGCAATCGCCAGTGCCATGCGGATGTTGCCGTTGGTTTCACCATTCATCGCTTGAATGAGCGGTTCTGCTGCAATACTGTCAATTTGTAAATTTTTGGCACGCGCCAGATAATTGGCAGCCACGTAGCGCACACTTTCCGGGTAAACTGAATTGCCCGCCAGATAAGTCATGCGTTCTGTCCCTTCTTTGCTCACCAAATCGCGCAGCATGTACCGATAAATGCCATAAGCTTGCCCTTCGAGCAGCAAGGTATCTTTGGGCTGATACGTAGTCACGGTGCTGAGCAATTTTAAATGATCCAGCGTACCCACTTTTCCAACGGCTTCCAGGATAGCGCGGTTCGATTTTTTATACAATCCAACCGTGTCCGTTCGTTCAAATGCTTGAAGCAGAAGCGGTTCTGCTTTGGCATCGCCAATTTGCCCCAATGCAAAAGCTGCCGCCGCTCTTACCTCTGGCACTTCATCTTTGAGCAGAATAGCCAGACTATCAATCGCTGTAGCCGAACGAATAGAACCAAACGCCGCCGCCGACAGGTAGCGATAAGTTGGGTCAGGATTGCGGATGTAAACGTACAAACTGTCCACCTGCGCCTTGTCCTGAAAATCGTGTATTTTCTGGAACAAAGGGTCTTTTAAATCCACCTTGACATCGGTCATTTTTTCTTCAACAGGAGGCACACAGCCGGTTTGCCAGACGATATAAGCCAGCAGTAATAAAAGCAACGGTTTTTTCATCGTGGAAAAGCGTTCATTTATGGCAAAGATAAAAATCGAAAAGGAAAACAAGGGAGAAGAAAGTAAAATCTACTTCGGTGGGCGTTAAGGAAATTTTTGAGGCTTGAATTGATGAAGTAAATGGCTCGCTCGTTTTCTGACAAACGAAAAATCATGCACCGCACAACCCTTTTCTACCTGAAAATATTTGCATTTTTATTCAAGTCGTGCGCGCGTACTACAATCTTTTTTTGGACAAACCACCTTTTGTGAATGCCACCACTTTTCAAAATACCTGAAAAGCGCAAACCAGAAAAAACTTGGAGCCTGAGATTTAACAATTATCACACGACTCATCCCGAAGATTCTTACCAATAATTCGTTTCTACAGAACGATTGGCTACAAAATTCGGGATGAATCATATTAAAAATAACAACCCTTAGCCCAATGCCGCTGCCAACGCGGAAGTAGAAGGTGCGACTTCCTCATCTTTATATACAACCGTTTCATCATGCTGACTCAAGTCGAGTCCTTCCATCTCCTGCTCTTCGCTTACACGCATTGGCGTGATGAGTTCAGTTAATTTGTACAATAGCCAGGAACCTGCAAACGTGAACACCAGCACAATGGCTAAACCCAGTAGGTGTGTCAGAAGCAAGTCTATTTTACCCGTTGCCAGCACACCGCCATTCAAAGCAAAAACTGCCGTCAGCAGCATGCCCACAATCCCACCGATGCCGTGGCAAGGGAATACATCGAGGGTATCGTCCAATGCTGTGCGAGCTTTGCGCACCACCGCATAATTGGAAACCACAGCGGCTATAAAACCGATGAAAACACTGGGTCCGGTAGCAACATACCCAGCTGCCGGCGTAATGGCGACCAAACCAACCACCGCACCAATACTAGCGCCCAGCGCACTCGGCTTACGACCGCGCATCAGATCCACCAGCAACCAGCCGATCATAGCTACCGCCGAAGCAAGATTGGTATTGATAAAAGCATCAATTGCCTGACCATTCGCTGCTAATGCTGAGCCTGCGTTGAAGCCAAACCAGCCAAACCACAGCAAGCCAGTACCCAACAATACATAAGGCGTGTTGACCGGCGTGAACGCCTCGCCTTCCTTGTGTACCTTGCGGCGACCCAACACCATAGCTCCTACCAAAGCTGCTGTGCCTGCTGCAATGTGCACCACCGTGCCACCCGCAAAATCCAGTACACCCATTTTAAACAGGAATCCATCGGGGTGCCAAGTCCAGTGTGCCAATGGGCAGTAGATCAGCAAGCTCCACAAGCTCATAAAAATAATATAACCCCCAAATTTTACACGCTCTGCGAAAGAACCTGTAATCAGCGCGGGAGTGATAATGGCAAATTTTAATTGGAAAATTGCAAATAGCATAAACGGAATGCCGGTCGCAATTTTGCTGTGCGGTGCTGTCCCCACATTGTTGAAAAACAGATGCGACGTTGGATTGCCAATAAAACCGCCAATGCTGTCGCCAAATACCAAGCTAAATCCTACAACATACCACAAAAAACTGATAAAGCCCAAAGCAATAAAACTTTGCAGCATGGTGGAAATAATATTTTTAGGATGCACCATACCGCCATAGAAAAAAGACAGCCCTGGCGTCATCAGTAATACTAAGCCCGATGCAACCAACATCCAGGCTACGTCTCCTGTGTTAAGCGTCACGCCCTCTGGCAGTCCCGGGTGTGATACAGGGTAGAATGCCGCGAAAATGCTGATGATCAAAAACGCGAGAAAAATAGCCGATGCGAACGGCTTACTTGTAATCATTTCTTTCATAATGCGTCCAGACTTGTTATTAATCAATTTTTAAATGCCACATTGTCGAATGCAGATTTGATTGATATTCAGCAAGAAGGGAAGCCGCTGTGCGCGGATAGGGTGGCGTGGTTTGCAGCAGCACGCCGTTGATTGTCGTATTTGAAAGGTAAAGACTATGGTTGCTTATAAAAACATTGACCACAACGAAGTTAGCACAATCCTTGCGTTTTTGCAAATAGATAATTTAGGGATCAGTGTGTTAGATAAAATAAGAAAAAACAGTTTGTTGTTTTAATTTTAAAAGATCAGCCTTTGTAAATATAAAAATAATTTTTTCGATTGCTTTTCAAATTATAATTTCAAAATCATTTTTCTAAAAAAATTAAAAAAAATTTAACCCATTGAAAAAACAAAAGGGAGGCGTTTTGAAGGCATAAGGGACAATTGAAGCCTTTTTAAATAGTATTTATAACTTTTAAAAGTTATCTGGCAAGTAGTGAGCGGTGATCCGTATTGATAATCAAACTATTGTAGGAAGGTACTAGAGGTTGCTTTGCGGAAGTAAGGTAAAAACCTGATTGCATAAACAAAAAGGAGTCTTCCCGAATTTTGCAAAAAGCAAAAATATTAGGAAAACTCCTCTTCTATATTGGTCAAAAAATGCAGTTCTAGACAGCTATCGCGCCTTACGGTTTGCTTGGTTTTGGTATTGAAATTGCCGGGAAGGCTTTTTCTTTGTATAATTGATTGAACTTCGCGACATTATTATCAAGAATATTGAGCATTTCCTGCTTGCGTTGCCCCCATTCATTCACCAGTTCGGTGAGGCGCGTTTTGGCACCAGCCGTCACCGTAGGATTCACTGCGTCAATACGGTTTTTCAGGTTCAGCATTTCAGCGTTCAGGCGATTGTAAAAATTAATGACATCCTGCCCGTTGGCGTGCTGGGTTTGAATCACTTGTGATTCCCACTCATCAATTTTTTTGATGGTTTCTTTCCCTAAATTCATCAATTCTTTAGCCGACTCGTCCTCTTTCAAAGACGAAGTCAGGGTTTCGATCTGTTTTTTGATTTCGCGCATACGCGTCACGGAGTTGTGCAATTCCGCAACGTTTATGTTGATCTGCTCCATCACGCGCTGCTGCTCTACATAGGCTTCCAGGGGCGCATTCACGCGAGGGTCGGGCGCGATGGTAGCGGTTTGCTCCACGGTACCTTTGGGCGTTACAAGTCGAATTTTGTATTCACCCGGCGCTACCAGTACCCCATCATAACTGCCATTCACATAGACTCCATCTACGCCAGGAATGCTTTCGGTGCGCATATCCCAGTTGAAGCGATTTACACCTTTTTTCGCAGCAAATGTTGCTTCGGGGCTTGGACCACCATTGTAACGCTTGAAGTTTTTATCCGCCTGGTTGCTGTACTTGCGTACCACGCGACCGCTGGCATCTACAATTTCCAGACTCAGATTAGACGTGTCCATATCCATTGGCAGGTAATAATCAATGGTAACGCCAGCAGCAGGGTTTTCACCAAGCGGACCGCTGGGGCGACCTCTGCCACCGCCTTCAAAGCGAACGGTAGGGCGTGGCTGGAATACCATTGCTTGTTCGCCAAATTTGCCCATACTTTGCTGAATCGGGCTAAGGTCATCCAGAATCCAGAAAGCGCGACCAGAAGTAGCTGCCACTAGGTCATTGTTTTGAATGGTCAAATCTGTGACAGGTACAATCGGGAGGTTCAATTGGAATTTTTTCCAGTTTTTGCCATTGTCAAAAGAAACATACATGCCACGTTCCGTACCCGCGTACAGCAAGCCCGTCTTTACTTTGTCTTCGCGCACTACGCGTACAAACGCTTCTTTTTCAATGCCGGTGACAATTTTTGTCCAGGTTTTTCCAAAATCATTGGTATAATAAACATGCGGTGCAAATTCATTAAACTTATATTTGGTAGCTACCACATAAGCTGCGGAGGGATTGTGCGGTGAAACTTCGATGGAATTGATCAAAGCTTCGCCGATGCCTGGTGGAGTTACATTCGACCAGGTTTTACCTTCATCTTGCGTAAGGTGTACCAAGCCATCATCCGAACCCACCCAGATCACGCCTGCTTTGTGTGGCGAACAAATGATGTAAGAAATGGTGTTATAAACTTCGCCGCCCGCGCCTTCATTGGTATAAGGTCCGCCGCCATCAATTTGCTTGGCTTTTTCATTGCGGGTCAAATCAGGGCTGATCTCTTTCCAGGTGATGCCCGCATCTTCTGTACGCAGCACGTGATTTCCACCGTGGTAAATAATTTTTGGATTCTGGGGTTGCGCTACAATCGGTGCATTCCAATTAAAACGATACTTCATGATGCTTGGCGTAATTGCCAGACCAATTGTCGGATATGCCATGATATCTTTTGCATCACGGGTATTCTGATCGAAAACTGAAATATTGCCTTGGTAAGAGCCTGCGAAGATCAATGCTGGGTTATTTGGGTCGAATGCGATAAATGCACTTTCGCCGCCGCCAACGGCGTACCAATCGGTGATGTCAATACCGGAACGGCTCGTGCGGCTTGGAATAGCCACTGTTGAATTATCCTGCTGACCGGCATACACCCAGTAAGGAAAACGATTGTCTGTAATCACCCGATAAAACTGCGCAGTTGGTTGATTGCCTTGTGGAGACCAGTTTTCGCCGCCATTATAGGTGATTTCAGCGCCACCGTCGTCAGCCAGAATCATATTGTCAGGATCATTCGGATTGATCCACAAATCATGCGTATCGCCGTGTCCCACGCGCATCGCCGTAAAGGTTTTGCCGCCATCTTTGGAGCGCAATGCAGGAGCATTCAAAACATAGACCGTATTTTCATCTTTCGGATCAGGAAAAACTTCCATGTAATACCAGGAACGAGAAATCGTAGCCGGGTCTTTGCTCGTGACGCGCCAACTCATGCCTGCATCATCCGAGCGATACACGCCTGCTTCTTTGCGTTCTGCTTCAATATTGGCATACACGACATTCGGATTAGCGCGGGAAACCGCAATTCCAGCTTTGCCCATTTTAGCAGGTAAACCTTTGGTAAGCTTCGTCCACGTCTCGCCGCCGTCGGTTGATTTGTACAAACCCGACCCCGGACCACCACTTTCTGCCAGCCAAGGATAGCGACGGTGTTGCCACATGGCAGCGTAAAGCACCCGCGGATTGTCATAATCCATGCTGAGTTCGCTCGCACCGGTGTTTTCATCAACTGCCAGTACCTGCCGCCAGGTTTTGCCGCCATCGGTTGACTTGTAAACGCCGCGTTCTTTGTTTGGTCCATGCACAGCACCTTGCACTGCCACCCAAACCACATCAGGATTTTTGGGATGAATTTGAATGCGGGCAATGTGATAAGAATTGGGCAATCCGATGTGCTTCCAGCTTTTACCGGCATCTTCACTCTTATACATCCCATCACCAGGCGAGGTCATTACGCCACGCACTGCGTGTTCGCCCATGCCCACATAAATCACATTAGGATCAAAGTCAGAAACAGCAATGGCACCGACCGTTCCAGTTTTAAAAAAGCCATCCGAAATATTCGTCCAGGACATGCCGCCATTCACTGTTTTCCACAAGCCGCCGCCCGTATAACCGGCAATGTATGTCATGGGCTTATTCGGAATGCCGGTCACAGCCACGCTGCGCCCACCCCGAAACGGGCCAATGTTGCGCCATTTCATGCCTTTGTACATCGACGCGTCGTCTTGTGCCCAGGCAAGCGATGTGAATAAGGTTAGAGCTATCAAAAAACTCCAGGTGTTGTTAAATTTCATCATTTCTAGGTTTTTAAAGATTAGACAGCAATGGATTCGATACTTTTCCAAATGTGCAGTTTACCATCTAAATTTCGCCATTATTTTAAAATAAAAATGGGGTTTTGTTGCAATTTTTAAAATTTACAAATGTTGCTTCATAACTAGCAGCGCTGCAAAGGCAAAAAACTTTTTACTTGTGTGAATAAAGTCACAGCATGAAGGTAGGAATGCCCCGAAATTTGTGAGCAGAAGCATTCAAACAATTATCGTTTTAACTGTTTTATAAAGAACGCATAAAATCACAAACCTGTCGCCGCCTGGCGATGGCGGGTTAAACAAAATGAGATATGGAACAAAAAGTGTCATTTAAAGATTTAATCGGTGGCGAAAAACCCGTTTTAGTGGATTTTTCAGCGGAATGGTGCGGACCGTGCAAGGCAATGACACCTATTTTGAGAGAAGTGGCGCAGGAAATTGGCGAAGATGCTACCATCGTAAAAATTGACGTGGATCGCAACGAAGCCTTGGCATACCAATTGCAAATTCAAGCTGTTCCAACTTTCATCATTTTTAAAAATGGCGAGATCAAATGGCGGCAATCGGGCATGCAATCAGCCCATGCACTCAAGACTTTGCTGAAGGAATACGCTGCTTAAATTTTTAATATCATTTCACGCAAAGACGCGGAGCATCTGATAATGAATATTTTACAATTTTTTAAAACTCCGCGGCTCTGTGTGAAAATTCTGCTCGACTATAATAAATTTTATTTACAACACGCCCTGTTCTTGTAAATAACTACGCAAGTCCTGTGGCGATTTGAACTGAATCGCTTCAATGCCCATATTTTTTGCACCTTCGACATTCTTCGCATTGTCATCAATAAACAAAGATCGATTGGGCGTAACGGAATAACGATTTATCAAAATAGTATAAATCTGCGGGTCGGGTTTAATACATTTCTCCACGCCAGATACAACAATGCCTTCAAACAATTGAAGAAAAGGGTACAATTCCAGCGCAGTCGGAAACGTCTCGTGCGACCAGTTGGTCAGCGCCAGCAGTTGATGCTCCTCTCGCCGATGCAATTCCTCCAGAATTTCTACTGTTTCGTGGATCGGTCCACCCAACATCTCCTGCCAACGGACATAATAGCTGCGTATATGTGGCTCATAATCAGGAAATTGTTCTACTAAGATCTCCGTAGCTTCTGCCAGGGGGCGTCCGGCATCTTGCTGGATGTTCCAGTCATGTGTGCAGATTTCCGCAAAAAAATGCTGCATTTCTTCCGCTGTATCAAAGACGTTTTTAAAAACATACGCCGGGTTCCAGTCAATCAGCACACCACCCAGGTCAAAAATGATCGTATCAAATCGTTTCATTATGGTTGTAATATTTTAATATTATGATATTTTATTGGGATATTATGATATTTGGATATTGTAATATCTGGTTGCTTAGTTTCATTATTTTTTGCTCACTTTTAAATGTTGAATTTTCGTGCCTTGCAAAAAGATTAAACCCAACAGGAAAAACGCGCCCAACGCCAGCACACTCGGACGCATGCTGTCCATACGATTGGTAATAAATCCAAAAATGAACGTACCCAGCACGGTAGCCACCTTTTCGACCACATCATAAAAACTAAAGTAAGAAGCGGTATCAGTCGTGCCAACCGGCAGGAGTTTGGAATAAGTCGCGCGCGCCAATGCCTGCGTGCCGCCCATCAAAATGCCCACCGAAACAGCAACAGCATAAAATTGCAATTTGGTATCAATAAAGTACGCAAAAACACAGGTCAGCATCCAAATAAAAAGCATAATCAGCAAAGCAAATTTATTGCCGCGCTGTTCAGACACTTTCGCAAAAAAAAGCGCTCCACCGATGGCTACAATTTGTAGAATTAAAATGGTGATAATCAATTCCCAAGTTTCAAATTTCAGTTCTTCTTTTGCAAAAGTAGGCGCGAGGTACAACGCCGTTTGAATTCCGGCACTCAAAAACAAAAACGACAGCAAAAACCGCCGAATATTTTGTTCTGCCTGCAAGCTGTTCCAAACTTTCTTCAACTCGTTAAAACCTTTTGTCAAAATGCCCTTTTCCATATCAGACGGGCTATCTTTAGGCAAGCGCCGGAAGGGAATTTGCGCAAAACCAATCCACCACAACCCCACCAGAATAAATGAAATCTGCGTAGGACGGTAGTTGATCGGATTATCTGGATTGGCTTCATCATAAGGCAGTCCAAACCAACCTGGATTTAAAATAATGACCAAACAAATCAGCATCAAAATAACGCTCCCGATAAAACCATACGCGAAACCCTTGGCACTCACCGCATCGTACCGATCTTCGGTAACAATCACCGGCAGGTACGAATTGTAAAAAACCAGCCCACCGGCAAAACCCATCATGGCTAGCATAAAAATCAACGTGCCATACGCCACCTGTCCTTTAAAAAAGAACAGCGCCATGCAAGCCAGCGCGCCTACGGTTGTAAAAATTTTCAGAAAAAACTTTTTCCTGCCGCTGTAATCCGCAATGCCCGACAACAAAGGCGACACTGCCGCTACCAACAAATACGCCAATGATATGGCAAAAGCATACACCGAACTGTTCAAAAACTCGCCACCCATGATCTCTACGGTGTCGCTTACAACTGTGGTGTAATAAGCCGGAAAAATCGCTGCCGTAATCACCAGCGCGAAGGAAGAATTTGCCCAGTCAAAAAGCGCCCAAGCCTGGACGGTGCGCTTGTCATTCACAACAAAACTAATCGTTGCACTCATATTGGATGCTCAATTTGCAGGAAAGATAGGTTTTTACTTGATACGTTGATGGATTGAGTGTTGAAAAAGTATAATAGAGTTGTTCCAAGGACCTAGTCTCATTCTTTTTGCATCTACCGTCTTTTTATTAACATCTAACTTCCCCTTCCATCAAACGTTCTATTTTTCAAAAAAACACATGAAACAGCTACTTGGCTTTTTGTTGATTTTCAGCATTTTATGCTTTTCAAATTGCAAAAGCACTCAAGCTACCCAATCGGAATCAACATCGGTTTCGCCCCAACCGACTGGCAAACCAACTTCCTTGGTGAAAGCATCTGACTTGGAAACTTTTTTGCCGCAGGAGGTTTTAGGCATTCCCCGAACACAATTAACCGGCGAGAAAACCGAAATTTTGGATAAAAATGTAACAATGGCTTCCGCGGAGTATAAAAATGCGGAGCAAGTCTTGCGCATTACCATCACCGATGCTACCAATTCAGCAGCAGGCTTAACCGGTTTAGCGCCCTGGATCAAAGGAGATGTAAATAACAAGATGGGAGATGGCTACGAACGTACCGCAGAAATTGAAGGGTTCAAAGGGTATGAAAGTTACGCACGCGAGGATCAAACCGGACAAACCAGCATCGTGGTGAATAATCGCTTTGTTGTGAGCGTGGTCGGTGAAAAAGTAGCGGAAGGCGATTCAAGAGCGGCACTCAAAAGTGTAAATTTAAAAAAGTTGGCAAATTTGCGTTAACTTTTAAAAAATACTTTCCAGTTCCTGCAAATGATACACCGTATAAGTCGGCTGAATATGGGCTTGAATATTCAAATGATTCACAAAAATCGTGTCCAGCCCGGCGTTCATACCCCCTTGAATATCAGCATCTAAGTTATCTCCAATCATAATGCTTTCCTGCACCTGAGCGCCGCTTTTGAGCAAAGCATATTCAAAAATAGCTTTATGTGGCTTCAAGCTATTGCACAATTCTGACGTAATCACTTCCCGAAAATAATTGCGCAGATTGGAGTGTTGCAATTTGCGGTGCTGTACTTCCTCAAAACCATTGGTCACCAAATGCAGGACATAGCCTTTTTCGTTGAGGTATTCCAAAATTTCGATCGTATAGGGAAATAAATTTTTTTTGAAAGGCAGGCGTTCCAAAAACTCCACCGACATTTGTTTCGCTAAATCCTGGTCTTCCAAGTCAAAATCGCGCAGCGTGTACCACATCCGCCGCCAGCGCAGCTCCTCTTGCTTGATGGTGCCTTTGGCGTAATAGCTCCAGAGGCGCTCGTTGTGGCGGCTGTAGCAAGAAAAAAAAGCGTCGAAATCAGCAATGCCTTTATGATGAAGCCCATTTAAATCATACAATTCCTGAATACATTCCTTTGCATTCGCTTCAAAATCCCAAAGCGTATGGTCGAGGTCGAAGAAGAGATGACGGTATTTCATGTCGGAAGTACTTATGAAGCTGTGGCACATGATTAGCATGTTGCCACAGCTATTTAAATCGTTAAAGGTAAGAACTCTGGAGCTTCTTCAAAGGTTATCGGAAGTTTTCATTTTTACTTTTTGGTCGCTTTAAACGTGCCATTCGGCTGAATGAAATTGACCGCCGTAGCTTTGTCATCCTTCATTTCAAAGCGCACACTGAAGCCGTCCAGGTTTGGCACTTTGAGCTTAAATTCATGATTACCAATGGGAATTGTTTCGTAATCGGGCTGACCAGGCACTTGCACCATCAACATTTCACCGCGCAAATACACTTTTGCTGTTACACCCATCAATTCATACTCTCCCGTGTACTTTTCCAGTTCATTGGCAGCCATTGCCACAGCAAGGGTTTTCCGCTTAAACGCCACTTTGTCGAGCGCAGGCTCCACGCCAACATAATCAAGCCCTGTAATGTCGCCCTTGACATCTGAGATAAAGCCCAACCGCATGGGATTCAACATATCTTCAAAAGGCGAGCCAGGCGCCTGCGGACGGAAGACATCGTAATGATAATGCTCCAGGTAAATGGCTTGCCCGCCCATGTGCAGGAACAAAGAATCTTGCCGAGTCGTCAAAGTGAGCGTGCCGTAGCCCAAATTTTCATAAGCGCCCGCGTAGTCCGCAAGGGCGTGCGAAGGGCTGGTATTGGGTTTGCGAATCAGGCTGTCGCTGTTGGATTTTTCGGCTTCTTTGGCAGCAGCCACCGCTTTGTCACGGGCGTCTTTGATTTGTTTGTTCCAGTTTTTGTAAGGCAATTTCAACATTCGATCCGAAATAAAATTGCGAATGATGCCGGTAATAGCCGAGCCGTTTTGGTTGGTCAACACCACAATGCCAATGCTATCCGTTGGGTAGAACGCCGTGCTGGCGCTGAATCCGTCAATATTACCGCCGTGCTCCACCCGGTAATGCCCGCGATACGACGCCAGGAACCAGCCCATGCCATAATTTGCCATATGCACATCGGGGCTTTCCGGGCTAGGCAATCCAGCATTGATGACCATTTGGGAGGACATTGCTTCCTTTACATAATTTTCGGGAATCACCTGCTTGCCATTATACTTGCCACCGTTGATCCACGCCATCACCCAGTTTGCCATTTCCGTTGGATTGGAATAAATAGAACCCGCCGGCCCCATGCCGCCAATTCTGTAGTAATCTTGTGGTTGAATGATGTCCTTATCATCCGTGTAGTAGCCTTTTGCTTCATCGGGGTAGTCTTTTTCCCACACGGCAAAGTTAGAATTGCTCATGCCCAGGGGTTGAAAAAATTGCTCCTGGATATTCTGTTCCCAGCTTTTGCCAGACAGTTTTTCTGCAATGACGCCTTGTAATAAAAACATGAAGTTATTATAATACCATTGCTCGCGCAGATCAGCGAAGTTTTCCATGTATTGAATGCGCATCACCAGACTATCTCGGCTCGAAGGATTCATATACCACGACAAATCGTGCCGCGGAATGCCCGTGCGATGGCAGGTCAGGTCGCGCACGGTCACATGGTTTGTCAAATGGTCGTTGTAAAAAGCCACATTCGGCAGGTAGGTTTTCACTTTTTCATCAAAATCCAGCTTGCCATCGGCTTGCAGCTTGCCCAGCAGCGCGCTGGTAAACGCCTTGGTGCAAGAGCCAATCGCAAAGAGCGTATTGCCCGTCACCGGGCGCTTGTTTTCATAATCCGCAAAGCCAAAGCCACCGGCGTACACCACTTTATTCTTTTCCACCACAGCGATGCCCACGCCCGCCGCATGCCAGTCTTGCAGCACTTTATTCACAAAAGTATCCAGCCCCGCGAGGCGTTTATCGGTCGGTTTTTGAGCAGTAGCAAAGCCGGTCATTCCCAGAATAACCAGCACAAAGAGTAATAGGCGATTCATAAACAATGGGTTTAAGTGAAGAAATACCCGAAGGTAAAGAGGTAAAAGTTAGGTGTCGGATTTTTTATACCAATGTATAAAATTTTAAGATGGCATGCAGTTTTCAACTTGTAAAATCAATCAAGTCAACGGCATTAAAATTTCCTGAAGCGGTAGGGATGGTTCATTTAATCTGAAAATTTATTATAAAAGTGTTTCAAAATATAATTTTTTGACGTATTATTGCAGTACGCCAAGGGCAGATCATTAACAATAATATTACCATCTGTTCATTTTTATCATTCTCTTCCAAACAAGTAAACACATCAACAAATTTGGCGGTGAGTAGCCGTCCTTGCTTTTCAATGATTCAAAGTTTTGATAAGCAGCCATGGTATTGTACAAAGCTCATTTTATAATAATGATGGTAATTTTCTACTTGAACATTCAAGCATTTCAGTTAGCGGAAGCATGGTTTGAAGGAAGTTGTAGCTGAATGCTTCAGCAAAGGCAGCCTAGTTTTTGTGAATCAGCGTCTGTAAAAGTTTAGTTTTATTGTGAAAAGTTTTTGGAGCGCCGTCCAAAGTGGCTGGATGGCGTTTCCTTTTTGCATGTTTTGATGGCACAACATTTATTACACTATTTTTTTCTTACATTTTTGAAAAATATACGTATTTATTGGTAAGTATTTTTTTGCAATTTTGAAGCATAACTTTATGTTTACAAAATAGAAATATTAAATAACTCCAGTTGTTGTAATTAATATTATGCAGTACCTCTGTTTCTTTTTCGCCAAATGGATATAACTAATCTAATTGGAAATATAATACCACTTGCAATGCTTCCTACGCCAAATAATAACATTTCATTGTAAACATAATCTATAAGGCTTTGTTCTGCAGGCAATTTTAACATAGAATCAATGCCATTGTAATCCAAATAAACCTGAAAGCGATTCAATTCCTGTATTAATAAAAAAACAGCTGGAATGCACAGAAAGGCGATTGCAACTTTTAATCTTTGCAAATTGGATAGTAATGTATAAGGTAATAAAAAGATATATCGAGTAATGGTAATAAATGTAAGAATGAAGATCACATTTGTCCAAAGAAAGGGGAAGAATTGCCAATAACCTCGAAAAGGTAACAAAATACCTAGGAGAACGACTGCCGTGATTGCCCACCAAATAATTTCTAAACGAAGCAACAAAGAAGAGGGGGGCTGCATGATATTATTTTTAAGTTTTAATAATAAAAAAAAGCCTCAAATTGAGGCTTTAGGCTAGCTGCAGGAGCAGCAAAGGAAAA